>QBUN01000349.1 GCA_013180565.1 Candidatus Methanophaga sp. GoMg3.2
CGTGCATTTGTTACTGTATGTTATACCATCATCCCCACAGACCGGGTCGTATTGTGCCGTACACACCTCGGCACGTTTCAGTTCCTCGGTACAATTAACCCAGACTGGTGATGGGCACTCGCCGACTGTCCATGCGTTCACTTCGCCACTACTGCATGCCGTGCATTTGTTAGGATATGTCTTGCCATTATCACCGCAGACAGGGTCGTATTCTTGCGTACACACATCCGCCTGTTTCTCTTCCTCAGTGCAATTAACCCAGATACTACTTTGATCTGTTCCATTCGAGTCGGGCGCCGGGTCAGGTTTGTCGCTGGTATCTACTCCAAGCGCGGCTACCATATAGCCCGAAAGGACAATGAGCCCTATGGCCAAAACTATTAGAAATTGCTTTTTCATTTTTTTCACCCCCTTTTACTTTCTAATTTCAGATAGTTTCTTTTTATATATAACTGTATCGTAACAGCGAAAAAAAAATATTGAGAAGGGGTATTTATTTGCAACCCCTTCCTTTATCTTATCTAGCTTGGAATCACTGTTATTTGGTGCTACCCTATTTGCATATGCTTGCGCTTGCTCCACTCCGCACCGGCGAGGCAAATAAGTATTATGCCGGCGATAACCGCATAAATACCCAATAACAAGGCCAGGACTTCCAATCCTTCTAGTGCAGGGAGTGCGATCAGCAGCACGCCGACGACTAGCGAAATAATACCGAGACAAATGTCTAGCCACCTACTATGATCTTCCGGCGGTTGCCGTATGGCATGCACAATCCTGTATATACCATAAAGCACTAGCCATATCATTAGCAACCAAAGTAGTACCGCAATAGTACCTATCGGCCATGCAAGGAAGATACACCCCAGTATGATACCTATCAGTCCCCCAGCTATTAGTACTCCGCGCTGCCCTTTACGCGATCCAATCAGAGCGATAAGTGCGCATATTCCCGCCAGAAGTACAAATATACCGACGATCCAGGTTAGCGTAACCAGTGTCATTCCCGGCCAAGCTAAAATCAAAGCGCCGATAATTAGTGCTAGAATGCCTTCCGCTACCATTGACCACGGCTGACGGCCTAAATAAAGATCCTCTTCACTCATAACTTTTGCTCCTCCTTATAACTTGTCACACCCTGCTCCATATCATCTATACTAACAGCAAAATCGGGTGCCGTTCCTCCATCCTCCAATTCTATTCCATTTTTCATTCTTATATATCCCCTCCTGTGTTTTAAAGCTACTAATGTATTATCTGCGGCCCTACGATTTCTTCCGCATATAACATATGTAACGTATAGCTATATATAAGCTTTTCGGTAGTTTCCGCATCGAATGTGTTATTTTAGCCTGGAATAGAAGCGAAACCGTAAAAAAAATTGTGAACCATTTATATATGTGCGGGTATGTATATGGTAACAAATAGGTGAAAAAAAATGCCCGTGAGACGAGCAGTGAGAAGAGGAATGCGACGAACCGCACGTAGAACCAGTCGGCGTATGCTACGGCGACGTGCTGTGGTAGGTGGCATGGTGACCGTTGGTCTAGCTAGTGGCAGCATGGCTAAAATGAGCCAAGCGGATGCGCAGAAAGTTGAACAGGAAACCGGTAAGAAACTTGAAGACCTGTCAGAGGAAGAACTGGAAGCAGCCGAGGGGAAATTAGGGATTACAGAACAAGAAATAACCGATGCAGACGAAGCCGCTCTAACAACGTAAAATAAAAGATAGATACTGGTTCATGAAATAGCGTGTGCAGGATGATGTTCTCCACTCTCGCATTTTTTTATTATATAGTTGTTCGGAATTACGGAATACCTGGATTTTTTTGGCTAGCTAGCTAACGCTAAAGTTACCTCCGCCCTTCCTTACACCTGACTTAATCTAATTTTTCACTGTCCCAACAACTGTTTTTTCTTGGCTTGAAATTCCTCATCTGTGAGGATGCCCTTCTCATGGAGCTCAGCCAGTTTTTCCAGTTCGTCGAGATAATCCGAGTTATCGGCGACTTCCTGTTCTGGTGGCACATCGCCTTCCGGCTCTGAGCCTCCTTGTGTCATAGCCATTTGCCGTCGGGATGTCCGCCTGGCGGTCCGCCGGGCTACGCCTCTGATACCTGCCATAGTTATTACCTCCTGATAAACGATTGAATCACAAGTATAAATAACTTGTGGTATCTCTGACCATCCAGAAATTATAATAGGCGCTAAAATAAAAATCCGCGGTTAAAGAAGCTAACTATTAATGAATGGTATGAAATAGTCTATTCTGAATTCCCATAGAGAGATGGGATTATATTGACAATAAATATATTCATTATATTTATGCGGACAAAATATTTAAGACGCAGATTTACACTGATTTACACGGATTTTATTTTTTCCGCGTTAATCTGCGTTAATCTGTGTTAATCTGCGTTAATCTGTGTCAATAACCTATTTTCTTGTCATATTACCAATAAAAATCGTGTGCAAAGCAAATAAACTATTCTAGTATCGCCTACACTTTTTTACTGGGGTGCCTAAAAGAGGTAATCGGTGAGGCGAAAGAAGAAGTAAATGTAGGGGGAAGTTCCCTCTTTCTTTCTTACGTCCTGAAGCAGCAAAAGCCATAGCCTTTATATAGTCTATATACCTTCTTATGGGATGAGTGGATGTTGAAAGTAAAATATTGTAGGGCGATTAGAAGGAAGGCTGAAAAAAATAGGGGGTGATATATATGGAAAAGAGAAAAGCGATTATTTTTGTAGCTATTGGAATAGCAGTCTTAGTGACGGCGATGTCTATTGGGTGTGTTGATCAGCAGCAGAAGGAAGAAACAAAAGCGGAAGTCAAAGAGACTGTTGAGACAGTAAAAGAGGATCTCGAAACGAGTAAAAGAGATGTCGAAACGGGTATGGCTATTCAGGAAATAAAAGAGAGTGAGGCAGGTCAGGAATTAAAAGAAGAAGTAGAAAAGGCGGTGGAGGACGTAGAAAAGGCAGTAGAAAAGGCGGTGGAGGATGTCGGTGAGGCCGTTGAGAAGTTAGTAGAGGAAGAGCCAGAAGCGCTTGAAACTGTAAAAACTGGTGTCGAAGGGATTGCCAAAGATGTAAAAGAGACACTGACTAATGAATCGAACCTATAGGCGGAGCTGGGAAGTAAAAGAGGGGGGAAGTTCCCTCTCTTATTACGTTCTGATGCAAAGATATGTTTCTGTATATTTTTTAATAAATTCAACCAACTCTTTTTACCCCCCACACATCATCAAACCTTTTATCAAAAGTATAAATCTCATCCGTATCCTTACCTCTCATCACTTAAGAAACTTCATTGTAAAGTATCCTCTCGAAATCAGCCCAATCTTCTATGTTCATCCCTAAGTCAGCGCTGTCAAAGAATTTAGTTAAATCCACCTTCGTCTTTGGCACTATCTTCAGATATAGCAGACAGAGTGAAAATTCCAAGCATCAAATTAAAAAATTTGGTGTTCAGGCGCAAAGCACCCTTTCTCCCCTCCTTCTTCCTTCCCCTTTACATGGCGACATTCCGGAAGAACCGGCAGACAACCATTCATAACAGGCGTAAAAATAACGGCTAATAGGGGTCCCAAATCCAAAAATAAACAGAATTTAGTCTGCTAAAAGTAATAGTGGGCAGGCTTACGAACACACAAAAAAAACCGAAAACCTTTTTATACTCTAAATATTTTGTAGTTCTATTATGAAATTATCTGTGGGCCTCGTTATATCGTGGATACTGAAGGCACTTATGGTACTATTGATACTTATGGCTGTTGTGAGAGGGTCGTGGACCTGGGTCTTTAGCGGTATTATTGCCCTAATTCTTTGTATGGTGCCAACAATAGTAAACTGGAAGTGGAAGGATACCGTGCCTCGGGCAATTGATATTTTGGTTACACTTGCGTTATTGATACACATTGGTGGCGAGGTTACTGCCGCATATTTCATAATGCCGCATTATGATACGGTTGCGCATTTCACTTCTTCTCTTCTTATTGCCTGTATTGCATTTGTCGCTATTTATGCCTTAGATCGATACTGGGGTGGACTCTCGATGGACATATATGTTATGGCTTTCTTCGTTGTCATAATGGCGTTGGCGATAGGTGTAATCTGGGAATTCATGGAGTGGGGAGCAGATCTATACACCGGAAGTTGGGCACAAAGGGGTAATCAAGACACAATGGGCGACTTGCTTGTTGATGCGCTAGGCGGAATAGTTATGGCTATAATAGGTGTACTGCTAGTAAAAAGAGGCAAGATGGGCAAGGCGACAGAAGGTCTAGGTAAACTGATTGAGTCAAAAGGACAAAAGAAGAAAGAGTGATTACTGGCAGAAAAAAAAATCAAAGAAAGGGAGTAATTATTATGAAAAGGAGGAAAACGATTGTTTTTGCGGCAATTGCAATGGCGATCTTAGTGACGGCAATGTCCCTGGGGTGCGTGGAAGGGCCTGGGAGAGATGTGGAAGACCTGAAAGATATGGGAAAAGATCTGGAAGAAATGGAAGAAGCAGAACAGATGAGTTTTGACGAAGCAATAGCGGATATCGAAGCGGAGAAATACGAGACCGTTGCGGTTTTTGACAACTCAATAGCGGTGATTGAAGCGACTAAAGATGAGACCGCTAAGGCTTATGACAACTTAATATATGGACTTATTGTGGCTAAAGATGATCTCGAAAGCAGTGGTGTGGATATTGATGAAATAAAAGGGTGTAAGCAGGTTGAGAATATAAAACGGGAATACAAAAGGGCTATACTACAAATAGTGCGAAATGCCGAAGTGGCGGAACTGGAAATCAACGCGGTAGCCACTGGGTGTAGTGGTCAAACAGAAAGCGTAGTCGAAGAGGCTGAGAAGCATATCACTAAGGATTTTGAGAAGATAAAAGCGGGATCTTGCAACTGAACTGAACCATCATAGATTGCCTATAAGGTACTCCACCATTCGGTGTAATCCTACTGTAAAATGTGCGGATGGTAACGCCCGCGTGTTAAGCTCGCAGTTTAAAACTACTTTAGCCACTCCTAGAACTCTGCCACTCCTTAATGACAGCGTGAATTGTGGTGCTTCTCCCTAATTCGCCGATTCCTGCCTCGATTCCAGCCTTCCGAAGGACATCACGCACCTGACCGGATGCCTCTGCCAGCTTCAGTTCTATCTCTTGTTCTCGAAGATCGCTATCAGAGCGGCAAGGATCGTTTCCGGCAGGTAATAGAAAAAGCCGGTAGATATACTGCTAGCGCCAAGAGCAAGCTGTTCCTGGTCTGTGTCAATGTGATACTTGCGCTTCCGTGCATATATATATACGAGCGTTTGTGCTCAACTCGACATATGAAAGGACAAGGAGAGCAAGAGCCAGCGGTAATAGTGTTAATACATCCTCTCCGGTGGCTTCCGGTATAACGAATGAAGGCAGCCCCTGGGAGATCTCGCCGACAATAGCCACACCTCGTTCTACGAGAGATGAGATTGACGAGGACCCCAGCCGGAGCACCCATGTCAAAATCGCTAGTACGCCTACCATCACGGCAGCGAGTGCCGCCAGTGAGATATATTGCTGTGCTGTCATCTCCGAGTTTTCGCTCATTTGTAAGTTCGGAATTTATATAAAATTAGCAATTGGTAAAAACAAGGATACAGACATAATATGTTAAGAGAAAAAATTGGAATCTATCTCGCTTATCTAATGCAGATGCTTATCGTTGTTTATGCCGTTTATAGCGTCTATACCAAAGATTACATCTGGGCTGTATGGGGCTTGTTTGCCTTTATTCTAACTTTGACACCATTAATGCTAACACGAAGATTTAATGTGACTTTGTCGTGGGGACTAAATTTTCTCATCGTTCTTTCTCTTTACCTTCATGTGGGTGGAGGTGTGCAAGGATGGTATATGCTCTTTTACCCATTCTATGACAAGGTAGCACATCTTGTATCTTCTATAACCCTAGCTGTCATCGGATTTGTCGCTGCCGTTATCATGGACAGATATACGGAGATGAAAATGAGCAGACCCATGATTATAGTTTTTGTTGTAATCCTTACAATGAGTCTAGGAGCGATTTGGGAAATCGCGGAATTCCTATCAGACCAAATTTTTGAAACACAACTGCAAATCAGTCTCGAAGATACGATGTATGACTTGATGTGTGATTTAGTCGGTGGGATTTTCATCGGGGTTTTGGGAGCCGCTTACCTCAAGAGAACGCCAAAAGAACGTTTTATTTGGGATTTCCTGAATAGAAAATGAACGTTAATCTAACAATCTCTTTATCGCACCAAATACAAAAAATCAATACACTACTTTAAATCTGTGTTAATCAGCGTTAATCTGTGTCTTTAAAATCCTTGAAAAATGTTAGATACAGTTCGGGTAAATTATTATTTGTGAGTTCCCTTAATAGGTTTACGCTCTTTCTCAAATCAAAAGAAGCAACACAGCATATAAAAGCCCACCCAGCAGAAATGCGGGGAACTTCCCTTCTTTTTCGCCGGGTAGTTCATTGATAAGACTATTCATAATCACTGCCCCCGAAACAAACCCGAGGATAGTGATAATAATATGTGCCGGAAGTTCGATGCAAATCGCTATTACCCATCCCGCAAGCGAAGCAAGGGCAAGAACATTCTTGCCTCTCCGTTCGTACAACGAACCGTACTCACGAGACAGGGCATAATCTATCACTAGGAAGTGAAGCCCCATGGCAACGGCATACAGAATTAGCGAGATTGTCCCTTTCTCTGTGTCGTATACTAGCAAGTAACTTATCAGCCACGCATAGACTGCTAAGCCACCTATATGGATCGCATAGACCACTCTTTCGCTTTTAACCGCTTTTTCTCCCAGCGATTCATTTGTCCTTTTCAGACGTGACCAAGCTACCATATGATCCAGACCGTAAAAAAACATGAACCCTATCAAAGCAGACATATACACCCGATATTCCGGAATGGGCAGGGCACGATGCGCTGTGATAAGAATGAATTCGT
This sequence comes from Candidatus Methanophaga sp. GoMg3.2, assembly GCA_013180565.1. The sequence continues at coordinate 6,999 of QBUN01000349.1, forward strand.
CTCCTGCGCTATGCAGTTCAGGAAGAAGATGGATAAAAACATAGGCTACTGACACACCGGCAGCAAAAGACAAGAATCTTCGGTGATACAACTGCCCTGGCCCGTGCAGGCGTAATTTAGGACCGAAAAAGAATATTAATGCGAAAAAAATCACCGCGACCAAAGATCCAATAATGTGTGATGTTTCCATAGCTATCACACTATTTCTAAGTTTAAAATAATTGATATAATAAGGAGCAACCCAAACGCACCGATTAAACACGCGGTAATAAGAGTGGATCTCCATGGCGTGGTTTTATACTTTTTACTTATTCTTTTCATGCTCGTCCAATATTCCTTGATACCGAGCAGCACAGATATAGTGCCAAGTACGATCAAGAAAAGCCCCAGACGATTCGGCCCTTCCGGGTTGAACGTTAATGCTTCTCCTGCCGCCTGAAGGTAGTGAAAAAATCCATATATAGTAAAGCCGACTCCGATCATAGCAATCGCGGTACGGAGCCAGGCCATCAATGTTCGGTCCGCAGCCATAATGGTTCGCTCAGCCGCCAAATCAGTGCGTTCCTGAGCAAGAACATCTGATGTTTTAGGTTCTTTTTGTTCCATAGTTTTCTATACTATACATATCTTCAGCTAAAATAATTGATAACATGTTCATATAAATGATACATTATGTATTGATATAGATCTGTATTGATATCCCAAAATAGTAAAAATAACCGATAACCTTTTTTATAGCACCATCCCTTTCTCTTTGCTGTACATCATAGAAAAAGTAAAACAAAACAAAGAGAAGGCGAAACCAAGATGAGAAAAGGCAAAAGTGCAGAAGGGGACGCGAAAAGTTCTTCCATGAGCTGGGGCCCTCTTATAGTTCTATGTCTTGCATTTTTTATTCTTGTCTTTGACACAACAGCAATGAGCGTTGCAATAAATGATTTAGTTGTAGATCTGGATACTACTATTAGTACGGTCCAGGCAATAATGGCTATTTACACGTTAGTAATGGCATCCACTATGCTGATGGGTGCTAAGCTTGGTGATATGTACGGCAGAAAGAAAGTTTTTCTAATCGGAGTGGCAGTATATGGAGTTGGAACGATGACGGCAGCATTAAGTCCTAATGTAGGAGTTCTTTTCACGGGCTGGTCGCTTATTGAAGGATGTGCCGCTGCACTTATGATGCCTGCAACAATGGCTCTTTTAGCAAGCTCTTATCCAAACCCCAAGAATAGGGCTACCGCTTTTGCGATCTATGGCGGAATTGGAGCGGCAGGTGCTGCCGTGGGTCCTATGTTAGGCGGTTTTATCATATCGGCTTTAAGCTGGAGATGGGTCTTCGCAGGTGAGTTGATACTGGTAGTGGTTATCCTGATCTGCTCACGTATGCTAAAAGAAGTAGAAATAGACGCTTCAAAAAGACCGAGCATGGATATTATAGGTGTTATAATTTCCGCATCAAGTTTTGTATTTATCATTCTCGCATTCTTGAATGCAGGATCCGGCCTTTTAATAGTACCCGTCATGTTAGTGCTTGGCATCATCCTGTTCGTCTGTTTCAAATTATGGACCGAGCGAAGAAAAAGGCAGAATAAAACGCCATTGCTTGATTTTGAGATGTTTAAAAGCAAGACGTTTTCCTTTGGCAATGTTGCACAGTTGACATTTAATCTGGCATTAATGGGCACTCTGTTTATTTTGCCTGTTTATATGCAGCAGGTCCTTCAGTATACGGCAGTGGAAACCGGTATTTATCTCATACCCTATTCTTTTTCTATTTTATTTATTTCTTTTGTTACAGGTCCTATAAGTCAAAAGTACAACAATAAGTATCTACTAGTATTCGGTATTATCATTGCTGCTATTGGTGTTTTCGTTCTACAGAATTTGTTCTCAGGTCCGGAAATAGTAACCGGATCTGATTTAGCCATTGGATTAGTTATCTATGGTGCGGGTATAGGATTTGTTTTAGCACTTCTTGGCAATATGCTTATGTCTGCGGTTTCTGACGAGCAACAAAATGAAGGAGCTGGTATGATTAATACAGTAAGAAATTTAGGCAATTCAATGGGGACCGCATTAATTGGTACTGTGCTTGTAGCATTTATGTTGAGTGGAATTGCAACAGGAGTAATGACTTCTGATGTTATACAGGTGGATATGCCAAAAGATGAGCTAGTAGCAGAGCTGCAGGATTACGCAGAAAAAATGAAAGGGGAACATGCAGAGATAGACCTTTCCCAATTTCCGGAAGAGAGAGTGAATGAATTTAAAAGCATTGTAAATACTGCAACACAAACAGCAATGAAGCAGTCTTTTTTGGTGATTTTTATTATTTTAGTGGTTACGTTGGTATTTGCGTTTTTTATACCGGGTAAAAAGAAGCGGTGAAAAACTTTTCTTTCTTCAAAAACCACACCTTTTAGAGATTCGGATATTGAAGGATCAATATCCAGCAAGTCCGAAACCTCGGAAATCCGTGAAGAAATTCGTTCTTTAGCATCATTGTTTTGTATGTTGTTTATTGGTATGCGTCCGTCTAAAGATAATTTCCTTGTTCTATTTCCTGATATATGAACTTCATATTTGTTAACGGTAAATTTATCACTTGCCATGATTATAGTATAATACACATTATTATAAAAATATCTGCGTTGCTGCTAACTTCTTCCATGAGCTGGGGCGTTCTTGCAATTATGCGCATTGCGGCATTTATTTATTTATTTATTTATTTGTATGATTTGTACCAGTGCTCATATTCTTTATCGCTGCCTCGTAGGGCACGCCTAGACTAATGTTCATAACATCACCTCACGTATAATAAATGAACATTGAAGCATATAAATAATGTTCATTATTTCTGGTTTTGACTGCCGCCATTTATCGTCACACTCAAAATAATATTAATGTCTATATAACCCACATTCCGCACTTTAATATTATATAGATCCGAATTTATTAATTCACAGGACT
>QBUN01000348.1 GCA_013180565.1 Candidatus Methanophaga sp. GoMg3.2
AGCTACCGGCGTGGAAGATTTTGAGTGTTTTGGCTTCTTGCGCTTCCACAGTAGGTGTATAAAATGCTGTTACCAATACGCAGACAATTACTACCATCGCTATTCCAAAACCCGAAATTTTTCTTCTTTCCATAATATCATCACCGATATGCTAAGATATACATATCGATATAAAAAGGTTCCCGTTTTTCCTCTTTCTCTTGCATTCTCAGCAAGCCTTTATCTGTAACACCTAGTACAATCCACCTTTAAAGAAGCGTGCAGCTTTTTATTCCCGCACCACATGCACCGAAGTCGCCTTGAACATTGCGCAGACTTCATCCCCTTTTTGCAGCCCGATGCTTTCACGCGATTGCTTTGTAATATGTGCTATAAGCCCGACATCCAATTTTATATGTGTTAACGGGCCAATATCTTGCAATTCGTTTATTCTTCCTTTTATAGCATTTCTGGCACTGCCATCTTCCTTATGTTCCGACAAAATTATCTCTTCCGGTCTTAAAAACACTTTTACCGCTCCATCCAGATACTCGGAAACTGCGAATATTGTATCCCCTGTCTCAACTTCTATCGCCACAATGCCATTCTCATTATTTCGCACGATACCACCCCATATATTCTCAACACCGACAAAATCGGCTAAATCATTGTTCAGCGGCTTATTAAAAATCTCATGAGGCGTGCCTACCTGCATTATCCGCCCTTGCATCATCACCGCTATTCTATCCGCAAGAACCAACGCTTCTGTCTGGTCATGCGTCACATGAACCATGGTAATCCCAAATTCTTCTTTTACTCGTTTCAGTTCCTCTCTCAGATAATCCCTCGTCCTGGAGTCTAAAGCGGATAAAGGCTCGTCCAGAAGCAATACGCGGGGTTCAATGGCAATCGCTCTGGCAATTGCAACCTTTTGCTGTTCTCCGCCACTGAGCGTAGCGGGATAACGATGCGACAGATGAGAAACACCCAATAAGTTTGCAAGTTCATCCACTTTACGTCTGATTTCGCCTTTTCCTATCTTTCTCGATTTCAGCCCAAAGCCGATGTTTTCCGCCACCGTCAAAAACGGGAACAGGGTATAATCCTGATAGACCATGCCAATGTTTCGCTCCCATGGTGGGACATTAGTAATATCGCTATCGTCAAGAAGAATTTTGCCACTATCCGAGCGATAAATACCCGCTATTGACTCCAGCAGGATTGTCTTTCCCGCACCCGTAGGGCCCAAAATAACAAAATACTCGCCTTCCTTTATATCGAGCGTTACATCGCGTAAGAAGAACTCACCCAAATCCTTTGATATATTCTCTATGTGTATCATTTTCTTTAACGTTCCTTGGTCCTCAGAATACACGGGCAAAACCACCGTACCTTTCAAAAATGAACAGAGTTACAAGCGATATGACAATAAGGATGGTTGCTGATGCGATGGCTAAATTGAGTTCCCCACATGACATATTCAAGTATAATGAAATGGGCAATGTCTCGGTCTTCATTCTCGTTGCCCCTGCCACCATCAGTGCAGCTCCAAACTCGCCTATCCCTTTTGACCACGTTATAACCGAGCCGGCCATGAGGCCGTTCTTCGACATGGGCAATGTTACACGCCAAAATGCCTGTGCCTCGGTGCATCCAAGCGTCTCTGCTACGTGCTCATATCTCGGATTTATACCCTGAAACGTTCCTCTCAGTATCCTGAACATGAACGGCACATTCACAAAGAATTGCGCAATTATTATTCCAAGTGGTGTGAAGACAAAAACAAGTCCCATTTCAGCAAGCCCTTTTCCAAACGATGTCGTGCCAAATAATATTAACAAGCCCACACCGGCGACCAGCGGTGGTAAAGCCAGCGGTACATCCATCAGGGTATTAATCAAACTCTTGCCAAAGAAATCGTATCGAGCAAGCGCGTATGCCGCCGGTATAGAGATGACGATACATAAAAAAGTAGATATGGCGGCTGTTGTCAAACTCAATTTTATTGCAAATTGTATCTCCTTGGAAGCAAGGCTTGTCATCAGTGCCGGCAGCGTGGTGTGCGTAACAACGCATGTAATAAGGACTAAAATAAAAAAGGCGAGTAGTAAAGAGGATAATATCGTAATAATCTTAATCTTCGACACTTTCAATTCATTTAACATCGTATTTATCCCTCTCTACTTTCTATTCTGATCTATGCTTACCGGATTCACCCCTAACCAGATCTAAATGGGGGTTACTAAGCCACCCACTTTTTGCACCCGGCCTGTGGTCAAATCGCGAGACAAAGGGTTTTATATCGAGTAGCGGCGTCCCATCCAAGATGTCAACTTCGCTGATTTCCAGTAAGTTCCATTTAACTCGTTCTAATTTCACGACTGACAATCCAATAGGATTTGGTCTTTTGAAATGCCTTATGGAGAAGATTCCGTGCAATTCATCTTCTAAAAATGGCTTTGCAATTAAAGAATAGCCGTCAGAGCGATGGAAATGGTAAATGAGGATGATGTGCGAGAAACCCTCGATGTCTTTGAGCCCCGCGACATATTCGGGGTATAACTCCACTTCGCCCTTAGTGCCTTTTGCGAATACACCTTGAATTGGTGCATCTTTTTTATCCCGGAATTCCGTGTGTATTATTCCTATTGGTTGATATTGTAACCTTATGCTACTATCCTTTCTCTCCATGTCTCTATCCATCGCCATATTCGTACTTTCCGTTTGGGCATGTTGTAAACCAGTGTTTCTCGAAAATCGCTTTTCCTTCCGCCGAAGTAACGAAATCAACGAACTGTTTTGCCATGTCTTGGCTCTCCGAAAACGTTAGCGTGCCTATTGGGATTATCTTTATGATATTCTGCTCCTTTTGTATCTCTATAATATCCGTTTCCTTCTCAGTCCCAACTAAAGATGCATTCCATATTATTGACGCATCTGCCGTGCCCATGCATATATAAACTACCAGTTCATTCACTGTTGCAGCGCAAGCAATGACATTTGCATCCACAGCATCAGAAATCCCGTTCTTCTCCAGTATCTGCTTTGCGATCTTACCACACGCAGCTGCTTTTGGGTCTCCGAGAACGACTTTTACCCCTGGCTTTGTAAGATCCTCCAGGCAGGTTATATTCGCTGGATTACCCTCCGGGACTGCGATCACAGGTACATGTTACGCCACATTCTGCTCGTAATCAACAAACCCTTTCTCTTTCGCAGTCTCGATGTACATCGTTGCCCCGGGCATATAGACATCACCCTCTTGCGTTAGTTCTATCTGGCTCAAGAGCGTATTAGAACCGGCATAGTTGTAGTTTACGGCGACACCGTATTTCTGCTCAAACACGGTTCCAATCTCGTCCATTGGCTTTCTCATCCCGGCGCCGGAATAGACCATGAGTGCAGAAGTTGCCGTTGGTGCTGCGGTTTGTAAACTGGTTGGACTTACAGTTGTTACTGGCATAGGAGTGTGCACATGTGTTTCTTTGGTAATACAGCCTGCTAACAACACTGTCATTGTGACTGCCACGATAGCAATTATACCCAAAATTTTTCTTCTTTCCATATGATTACCTTCGATGTGCTAAAATGTGCAGGTCTGTATAAAAAGGTTTTTATTGGTGTCTTGTCAAGAACATTTATATTAACAGAAGTAGATATGTGTAGTTAGGCATAGCGGCCATAGCGGCGGGGAAACTCCCGGTCCCATTCCGAACCCGGAAGATAAGCTCGCCAGCGTTCCTTACTGTACTGAGTTGCGAGAGCACTTGGGAACTCTGGATCGCTGCTATGCCTATTTCATTTTGTGCAGTTACTTACGTCCCATACATCTTATAATAACCCATAAAATCAGCTATTGTCAGCATCAAATCAAGGCCTCGTATCCGGTTTAAACCGCCGGAAGCAGCCGAAATCTCATCGAATTTCGTCACGTTATCTTTCCTTATCCCTTCCCCTTTTATAACTATTGGGACAGGGTCACTACTGTGTCTTTTTAGTGACACCGGCGTGCTATGGTCTCCAGTAATGACGATGTAAGCATCGACATCTTTTAGCTGCGCCACAAGCTCTTTATCTATCCGGGAGATCATGCTTCTCTTACCCTCGAAGTTGCCATCATGGCCCTTATTATCAGTATCTTTCACGTGAACAAAGACAAATTCATGATCCTCCAAAGACTGCAATGTCGCTTCCGCTTTATTATCTAAGTTTGTATCCGCCTTACCTGTCGCACCTTCAACAGGGATAATATCCATGCCAAGGTATTTGGCAACGCCCTTATAAAGAGACGCTCCCGCTACACATGCGGCGCTAAATCCAAACCGTTCTTTTATTGGTGTCACCACTTCATAGCTGCCCGCGCCTCGCAGCAAAATGATATTCGCAGGTAGTTCTCCCTTCTGTCTCCGCGCCTCATTTACTGGATGCTCATTCAATAGCTCATGGCTCATCCTGACAAATTTATTTACTATTGCTGCGGTCCTCAGGGCAGCCTCGCCTTCTTTAAGTGGTTTGCATTCTTGTACAATACTCCCAGCCACATGCGAGTCCACATCGGATACGTATTTGGAGATATTTTCGCCTTTCATTACAAGTGCGCATCGATGCTCGGTAGTATTCTTCAGTGCGATCTCAATGCCATCTATTTCAAGCCCGTTTAGTACAGAAGCCAGTTCTTTACTCCCGTTTCTTCCCGCTCTTCTATCCACGACCCGCATCTTTTCGTCCACAGTAGCGAAATTAGCTCTAAATGCAACTTCGCCCTTAAGTAATTGCATATCAGCGCCAAGCGCTTCAAACACGCCTCTGCCTGGATAATACGTGTGGGGATCGTACCCAAAGAGGGAAAGATGTGCGGTATCGCTCCCCGGCACTATTCCCGGCGAAATCACGTCCATCAACCCATTTATGCCCTCTTCGCTTATTTTATCCATATTAGAGGTATCAGCAGCTTGTAGGGGTGTCCTTCCACCCACTGATGGACGGTCACCAAGGCCATCGCATATCAATAGTATCGCCTTATTTTTACCGTTGCCTGGTTTTGCACTCATTGAATGTTTATCAAGCGCGTATAGTTATTAAGGTTTATGGGCTTGGATTTAGGGATCGACTTAAAAGCGAAATTTAGGGGTGCTATGTTAGGCAGTGCAGTAGGCGATGCGTTAGGCGCTCCGGTGGAAGGTTACGACATGGAGATGGTGGGTTCTGTATATGGCGGGGAGTGGGAAATGATCTATGGTCGCTACACCGACGACACGGAGATGATGATCGGCGTTGCGGAATCATTAATAGAGAATAAAGGCTTTAATGGTGCTGATATGGCACTTAAGTTCATCCAAAATTACAATGAGAAGAGGGGATATGGACCAGGATCTAGAGAAGTGTTAAGACGGATACGCGAAGGTGAAAGTTGGGCAGAAGCATCGGGAAAGCTATTTGGTGGAAAAGGTTCTTATGGCAATGGTGCTGCGATGCGAATCGCACCGGTAGGGCTTTTTTATTTCGATACTCCCGATGTGCTATGGGAAATAGCTTATAAATCCGCTAATATCACGCATTCTCATGAGCTTGGCAAGGCGGGAGCAGCTTTGCAAGCTTTTGCCGTCGCTTTAGCCGTGCGTGGACAAAAAGAGGATATGCTGCTCAAACTGAAAGAAGTTGTTAAAACGGATATGTATAAGGGTAAGGTAGGAACGCTAAAGGCACTTTTGGATGAAGGAGCGACTGAAAAGAGGGTGATATCGGAATTAGGCAACGGAGTGGAGGCTTTTGAGTCGGTACCCACAGCTATTTACTCTTTTCTGCGATTCGGTAATTTCAAGGATAGTGTAGTCTATGCGATAAGTTTAGGTGGGGATACTGACACCCTAGGGGCGATGACAGGGGCGATAAGCGGTGCTTACTACGGCGAAGCAGCAATTCCAAAAGCGTGGTTGGAGCGGTTAGAGGATGGTGAAAAGGGTAGAAGATATATAAAGAAGTTGGCAGAGGATTTGTGTCAGCTCAAATTGCAGTTGTTGCAGGGGCTGTATTGACATGAGTTGTAACGAAAGTTTTATATATTGATAATATTTATGATCTAACCGGATAATTAATTCTTTGACGGGGGTGTAGAAGAGATGATATTCAAAGCATTGAGTAGTACAACGCGGGTGGAGATGTTAAAGCTTTTAATGAAGAGAGAGTATCACGTGTCTGGTTTGGCAAAGGCGTTGGGGATATCAGTGCCGGTGGCTGCGAAGCATGTCAGAATTTTAGAGGATGCGGATCTGCTGACGTGTAAACAATTCGGTAGGACACATGTGTTAAAGGTGAATAGGGAGAAGCTGTATGATGCAATGGTGCCTTTTAGCGAGGAATACGAGATAGATGTTCAGAAAGGGACAAGCATTTTGGATGCCTTAAAGGAAGTAGCAGGAGTGGGAATAAAGAAAATAGGTGATAAAGAGTTCATTGTATCAATAGACGGAGAAGAAGGTTTTTATGTATACGAAGTAAATGGTAAATCCCCGGATAAGCCTATTAACGAATATATGCTGGATCATGGTGGCGAGATAGAAATAAAACGGTTGGTTCCTGTCCTTAAGAAGCGGGTAACGGTACATATGGGCAGCGGAGAAGGAAAAAAATAATGAAAAAAGGATGTGATGTGGAAAAATGAATGGTAACCGTTTGGTTGTGATGCGAATTAGATCGCGCTATCGTTTTGTTGAAACAAAAGGAGGTGATATACGATGATAAGAGTGAAGAAAGTAATTGCGATGACTCTTGCCGTTGCATCTTTGGTACTGCTTGCAACAGCCATTGTATCTGCCGTTCAGGGTCCTGCAGTCATGGTTACCAGATACAACGTGGAGCCCGAAGCTTTGATGCCTGGTGACACTGGCACTATTACACTAACTATAAAAAACCCCTTCATAACTACTGAATCGTCAGAGACAGAGACCGCGATGACCTATGGAAAAACCGGTTTATCAGAGCAAATTACCACAACGGCATCAACACGGGATGTAAACAGTGCAGAAATAAAGACAATACGGCTGAGTAGCACGGGTAGGGACATAGAATGGTCGAGTGAAGGTTTTCAGCGCACCGAATACGACAACATAGGCGCTTTAGGACCTGGAGAGGGCATAGAAATCAGTATACCGATAAAAGCTGCGGATTACGCTCGTGACGGCACTTATCACCCGGAAGTGTATATAGAAGTGGAAAATGGCAAAAATGTGCGGTTCCCTGTAAGTGTGAAAGTGGACAGTAGTGAAGTGGAAATACTTGAGATGGATGCACATCCGGAGATTTCGCTCAGTGAGTCAAAGCAGATAGGGCTGGTGGTGGCGAATAATAGACCTAACTCAGTGAGCGGGGTAAATGTGCATGTGAAAGCAAAAACCGATGAGTTAGAAATCACGCCCAAACAAATTTTCATAGGCAGTTTGGCGGCGGATGAAAAGAGGGTGGTGAATTTCATGCTTACGCCTCTTTCTGAGGGTAATATAGACCTCTCGTTCGATGTTATATATAAGAACGGCGATAATGTACACCATAACGATATCGAATCATCCGTATTGGTGAAGAGCATAGCAGATGTGAAGCTCATCCTGGTGAATGCGCCAGAATTTGTTTATAAAGGAGACATAGCGAAGATAGAGTTTGACGTAGCTAATGGTATGGCAAAGGATATTAAAGCAGTATCTGTGATACAGGCGGTAGACAATGGAGATGGAGGGGTCAGGCTATTACCTTCTGAATATTTTATTGGCGACATGGAAGTAGGGGACGTCTTTTCGGCTTCTTTTGAGCTTTATACTGACGATTTGCGTGTTGGCGATACCGAAATACCGTTTAAATTGGTGTTTCGTGATCTCGACACGGACAAGAGATATGAACTCCCGGGTTACGCGGTACATATAGAGGTAAAGGAGCCGCAGGAGACTGAGTTACCTATTTATCTGTTCATAGTCGCACTACTTGTAATTATCGTTGTTGTCGTCGGGCTGGTGTGGGTAAAGCGAAAACGAGGAAGGTAGGGTATACAATGATCCACACCGAAAACCTAAGCAAAACGTACAGGATGGGAGATGTGGAAGTACAAGCACTGCGAGACGTGAATTTAGAGATAAAAGACGGTGAGTTCATTGCTATTAAAGGGCCTTCGGGCTCGGGCAAGTCCACGCTGCTCAATCTGATCGGCTGTTTGGATACGCCCACAAGCGGGACGGTCTTCATAGATGGTACAGATACAGGTAAGCTAAGCGAAAATGGGCTTGCAGAGATACGACGAGAGAAGATAGGCTTCATATTCCAGCAGTTTAATCTCATCCATACCTTAAATGCGTTAGAAAACGTTGCACTTCCCATGTTCTTCGCGGGTGTGGGGCGAGAAGCGAGACTGAAGAAAGCAGAGGATCTGCTTGTAAAAGTGGGGCTTGGCGACCGTATATACCATAAACCTTCGGAGCTGAGCGGTGGGCAGCAGCAGCGTGTGGCTATTGCACGTTCGCTTTCTAACGATCCAGCAATAATCATCGGCGATGAGCCAACGGGAAACGTGGATACTGAGACGGGAAACGCGATAATGGTCCTCTTAGAAGGTTTGAATCGCGAGGGAAGGACGATCATTGTGGTAACGCACGATGCGGAGATTGCAGCCCACGCAGGTAGAACAAAGCGGATGCGGGATGGAAGGGTGCTTGATTGAGTAATGCGAGACAAATTTCTGCTTGCATTTCGGAGCATAAGAGAGAGAAAGGCGCGTTCGATACTCACCGTGCTAGGTATTGCAGTGGGTATAGCGGCTATCGTTTCTTTGATGAGCGTTGGCTATGGCATGGAGCATGCGATAACAGGTGAATTAACGGGAATGGCAGATATGATTTCGGTGATGCCCGGCAAAATAACGGGGGGCCACACCTATGTGGAGATGGGCGGGTTTACCGATAGAGACGTGAAAGACTTGCAGCGGATAAGCGGTATAAAGGACATATCAGCAATGACGTATGACTCCGTAGAAGTGGAGTATCGTAATGAGAGAAAACCCACTTTTGTACTCGGAGGTGATACCAAAGATCTGGAAAGCTTCTATGTGGAGCCGGTCGGGCTCAAAGAAGGGCGATGGCTCAGGGAAAATGACTATAAAGGGTGCGTCATCGGGGACCGGGTAGCCACTGACTTCTTCGATGACGTCATACATGTGAACGATAAACTGGTACTAAATGGTGATAAATTCGTTGTGGTTGGCGTTTTTGAAAAAGGGGGCATGCTGTATTCTACTGACGTAGATCGCAACATTTTTCTCACCTTGCGTGCTGCAAAGAATGTTCTGCAAACCGATGCGATAAAATACATCATAGTGCGGGTCTATGAGATAGATGAAGCAGAAGAGATAGCAGAGGAGATCGAGGAAGTGATAAATGATAATCATGGCCTCGATGATTTCGCCACGGCAATGGCGATGGACAGCATGCTCGAGCAGATAGGGGTTATATTCAATATTATACGGGGTGTTTTGGCGGGAATAGCGGCAATTGCACTCGTTGTTGCATCCATCGGCATAATGAATACGATGCTGATGTCTGTGATGGAGCGAACGCATGAGATAGGGGTGATGAAAGCGATAGGCGCAAAAAGCAGCGATGTGCTCTCTCTTTTCCTGCTCGAATCGAGCATGGTGAGTCTGATGGGCGGTGTAACTGGCTGTGTAGTAGGTGTCATCGTAGCTAAAGTCCTGAGCTTCTTAGGCAGCGCGGCATCGGGATTAGAAATCGCAGCGATTGTGAAACCCGAAGTTTTACTCGCTGGAATCGCAGTTGCCGTGATTGTAGGAGTTCTATCAGGGTTCTATCCAGCGAGGAAGGCGTCAAAGATGAGCCCTGTGGAAGCGGTGAGGTATGGCTAAACCTTCTTTCTAAATTATGAAAGAAGCATTACCAAGAAAGATTGTTTTTGCAAAGCAAAAAGATAAACAGTAAGGGTGTTGAG
>QBUN01000347.1 GCA_013180565.1 Candidatus Methanophaga sp. GoMg3.2
CCCACCGGGCTCAGGAAAAGGAACGCAGGCGAAACTGCTGGCAGAAAAATATGGCGTACCGCATATATCGACCGGCGACATATTACGCGGAAATCTTAATAACGAGACGAAACTAGGACTTGAAGCCAAGACATATATGGACAAAGGCGAATTAGTACCGGACGTTGTATTGATAGGGCTAATAAAGGACCGCTTATCACAATCGGATTGCGCATCGGGATTCCTCTTGGATGGTTATCCGCGAACGTTACCACAGGCAGAAACGTTAAGCAAGATCTTGTCTGAACTGGGCAAGAACCTGGATGTTGTGCTCAATATAGACGTACCAGATGCGGAATTGCTAAAACGGCTTGCAGGGAGGAGGATGTGCGTCTGTGGTGCAAGTTACCATATCTTGTTCAACAAGCCGAAGCAAGAAGGTATCTGCGATCTTTGCGGTAGCAAGCTTTATCACCGAGACGATGACAAAGAAGAAGCGATCATGAATCGTTTGGACGTTTATAAGAATCAAACCCGGCCGTTGATAGACCATTACACGCAGGCAGGCGTGATGTTAACGATAAATGGTGCGGCAGATATAGCAGTGGTGTTTAACGGAATTTGCAGGATGCTTGATGATTTAAAAAAATGAGAGAGCTAACGGTCGAAGCTTGGCATAAGGGTGCCTTCATTAAACGATGGAAATATTTGGTATCTGTTCCGGCTATTGCTGTAGGATATAGGCTGGAAAAGTACTTGTTATAGTACAGAGAAAAACGCAAGTGTTCTACCAAAAGGTAGAACACAAAAATGAAAATCACAGGATGGCAGTAAGAAAGGAGCGGTGATGGCGCATGACCCATAAACGAACATGGTAAAAATTGGAAACGAAAACAGCTAAACTGCTTAAAGGCGAAAGAAGTTCATTAGTTGGGAAAAACGGCAAACATACTTCCGGCGATGTCATCCATTCCTCTCTATATGTGGAATGCAAACTGAGAAAACGCCAGTGCTTATCTTAAGGGAGAAGAAGAAAGGCGAATTGGTTATTTTGAGGCTGAGTGACCTCATTGGGTTGGTGGATGTAGATTGAAAATAACAAGATAAAACTCGAAAATCAACATTTGGGACATTTCGGACAAGGGTTTGAGTGTATCCGATGGTTGCGGAGTGAAAGCAGAGCAAAATTGAGCGCAGATGCTAGCCGAATACACTCTATTGTGTGAACTCCGATGAAGTCTAAGCGGTAGCGGTGAGTGAGTTTGCCACTATTTCATTTAGGATGGCGTCTCACAATAGCTTTTGAAACTAAAAAATTTCCTTATTTTTGATTTAAAGCTGTATTTCCCTTTCTTTTTCCTTCGATTTTGAATTGTTGGACTGCTGCTTAGGCTTGTATGCAGCATATATAAAGAAATCGGCGTTTATATCAACGCCTAGTTTAAATAAGTTTGAAGAGTTGGTATTGTTTGCAAAACCTGCAGAATACTCGGTAATGTTTTCAAAATCAGCATTTTTCAATAGTTTTTTTATTTCCCCCTCCTCAAAGGGGTACATATCTAAAATTCCAACGTTATCCCTTTTAATTTCTGGGATGGTCCTGACCTTGTGATTCGGGTAGTAATAAAATTTGACATTATTATCACTAATCTCTAGTGGGCACCCCCGAACTAGCTCACCACAATAGATTACTTCACGACTGTAACGGAAGTTCTTAGGGGGATCTTTTAAAATCAGATCTTTATTTTCGAGCATATATGGGAAGTTACGTTCATCTATAATTAACACACCACCTGGTTTGAGGAATTTTTTGAACTGTTCTATAGATGCAACCCTATCTTTCGAGTCTGAAACGAGGCATAACGAATTACCTAATACTAACACAGCATCAAAAAAAGGACCCGAAAAAGACTCATCTAAACTCTGCCATCTTTCGGTCGTGACATTTAGAGTCTTTTTAGCCTGCTTTGCATTCGTTCTAGCTGCTTCTAAAAGATGTGGTTCGATTTCGTTTGATGCTACATCAAAACCTTGTTGTAGAAGATAAATACTCTCGTATCCCAAGCCGGCAGCGGCGTCAAGGACTCTTGGGACTCTATCAGCGTTTTCAGCTTTATAGGGATCTAGGACAGACGAAAGGAAAGGTCCCATCATTATTGCCCTTTTGTCAGGATTGACAAAGTCTGCCCAGATTTCGGCCAACTTTTCGCCAAAGAGTTCCACCAAAGTAAGAAGCTTTTGTGATTTTTCTTTGTCGCTGATGAGGTCCTGTAAATAGTTAACCACATTCTCATAAGTGTCTTGGCCGGGAAAAACCATCTTAAGATTCACTTTTTCCCCATCTGCACTTGGTCTGAAAAGCACTGCATACTGGCCAGCCCACAAACCGACATCAACATTGGAGTTTCCAGAAAGCTTGTTCTTTTTCAAGTAGTCACTCGCCGTTTGTGGATCTACATGTAAAAGTTCTACTCCATTCTCCTCATGCCACTTTAAAAATTGACTGAACTCATATTTTGTCCTTGTATCCTCTGAATCTTTTCTAAGTAAACGTTTTTCAGCAGTTATAACGCGAGGGCCTGGTTCTTTTTTTGACTCTAATTTTTTTATTAGTTTTTTATGCTGATCTAAGTACTTCTTGTAGATTTTATCGAATTCACTTGGAACATTGCTATCTGTTCCACTATAGCTATCATTCGCACAATCGAAACATAGAGCAATAAAAGACTCTAACTCCTCTCTACTGAGATCTACTCCATCTCTGCTCAACACACCCATAATTTGTCGTTTCAGTATACCTAAGGCCCGTTTTATGAAGGCATATGTCGTATCACGGACATTTGCTGTATCAAGAGCATTAACTGTTTCTATTTCAGATTTTAGTAATAACAAACTTTTTAAATTTGATAAAATAAAATGTCTTGATACCTCCAAATCTTGTTTTTTTGTAGAACTCATGTTATTCATGATCATTTCTCAAAGCTCTTTCAATTGAATAAATGGCCATAACCAATTGACTGCGTAAATCAATAATATGCCAAGGGACGATATTATGAGCTGAACACTTAATGGTGTATTTAGCCACAACCCCATGAAGAAAACAGATAGAGCAAAGGCAAGCTCAACCAGGATCAAGGGGATATATTTTCTCTGATAATGTTCATTCTTTGCCTTTTTGGGCTCTTTATATTCTGTATACTTTTTTTCGGTCTTCTCGCCCATTGGTACCCCCCTCATTATACGACCGTAGATGAGCGGCATTCACTTATTATCTTTCTTTCAAAGTATTCATTCATAATACACTTTCCTCAAAAAACCTTTCCTCCTCTGGTATAAAATCTTTGCATTTATAATTTGATAAGCGGGTTCAATTCCGCACAACTCCGTTATATCCACAATACTTCGTACTGTACAGCCCTCCAGTTGTGAACCTTCCTTCGCCTTTATTTTCCTCCCTTTCATTCTACTTTATAATTTCAGATAGTTTCTTTTTATATATAAATACTTACCAACGTGTAACCTTTATAGTTGACTTTTTCCCAGAATCGAAACTTTCCCTCAGATTAAAAGATGTATTCTAATTTAGTCTCATAGGGATGGCTATGAGAATTAGCAAAAATCGTGTTTTGGATTTTCTCACAAGGTGCCAGATTGAAAAAGGCGGATATACTGGTAGCGATGTTATTATACTAGCCAAAAGCATTCCTGTATCGCCGCAAGCTCTCAGAAAACGAATAGACGATTGGAACTCCAGTGATCCGACTTTTAAACAGTTGCGATACATTGGAAAACAAACCATCCCACTTACCATAGACAACTTCGTTTTAATCCGCCAATGGCTCAAAGAAAATCTTTTAGGGTGGATATCAGACATCCTTCAAGAGCTAAACGACAACAGACAGAAACAGGGAAAGGATTCAATTCCTCAATCATCTTTTTACCGCTTCGTTAATAGCCAAAAGGAGTCGTTAACAGGTAATGTGCCACGGGAAGTGCAATGGTGAATCTTTAATGGGATTAAAGTCACGGACAGATATATTTTAGCCAACGCCCGTGCTTCTTTATCCACCGTCTTCACGTACACGGACTTAAAGACATTTTTGGGTATTGACATTGATAGCATCGCCTCACGGTTACAAGAAGCACAAAAATGGTTTCAGCAGACATATCCTGACGCAGACCCTTTTGAATGGTTCCCCAGTATTCGATCGAGGTCAAAAGTGATTAGAAATCAATTAAGTAGAATCAAAGCCGATAAGACGCCCCCATTCCAAGCACGCCTTATATTCGAGGCACAAGTTGATTTCATCGTGCGTCTTAAGGACATTCTCATAGATGAACGGATCCACAGACTGGGTCGGACACAGCAATCTAAGGATAGCAATAGGCAAAAGATCGAGAATAGAATACGCACACAATGGATATACAAGTATTATGATGCAGGGGATAACGTATTGACAAATCCCAATGAAGGAAATCTCGCCAAACTGAAAGAACTCATAGACCGTAGAAAACCAGAATCAGACGAAGCAGATATGGGACACATGAAACAGCACCAGGTGGACTACGAAAAAATATATGCACAGCTAAAGAAACTCACAAACAACTTTTCTGAAGAAGAAATCACCGCTCATCATACGACAGCGCAAGTTCTGCTCGATTTGTGCATAAGTAAGCGCAAATGGGCATTTCTCACAGAAGAAGAAAGGAAGAACTTGACCAAAAACAGGCTTATTCAATGCACGGCGGATCCCAAGCAATGTTTAAAGGCTGTTCTCACAAAGAAGCTTATCAGTTACATCCGTAAGGGGAAAATAACATTTGCACACTCGTTTAAGTATCAGGACATCGGTAAGGTTATCGAATCTGTCGAACTCTCTGACACCGACTGGGTGGTAACACGTGGGGACATTGAGAAATTGATTGAATGCACATACCCCATCAATTTTGAAAGCGAACGCTTTCAACGCTCCCCTCCTGATGATGAAGAGGATGCACAAGAATATCAAACACACAATAAAATACCATTTCAACAAGTCCAGAATCAAGTATCAGGGTTAATTGCAGACCATAATCTTGAATGGTTCCAGAGTCACAAAGAGATTTTTGAAAAAATGACGGATGGGATGTTTGAGATGGAATATGATGAATTGACATACCGGATAAGACTATACGAGGCTATTGGATTCCTTGGACGAAATCTAAGATTTTCCGACTACCCTTCTTTTTACCGACTTCAGTATTTCATCCAGCGCTATTTGAGTGATGCAACGTTAGACCTCGAATTCCGACACCTTTGGAAGGTTTATGAAGACCTCACGGGGCACAAAACACCTCTCATCATCATTGATTCAATGGGGATCGACAGCCGCCGGAAGAGTCTTTTTGCCAAAATCCATGGACGTTACCGCACCATTGGATTCGCAGACGTAAGAGCGATTTCACCTTATCTTATCCCGGTGTTTTCTAGCAATTGCCGTTCTTCGGATAGCGAGGCAATGAACATGATGGAAATCGTCAATCATGCTAAAAGTGTACTGGGAGAAGAATTTAAATTCTGCGTAGGAAATGCTTATCATCTGGAATAGCAAACAAAAGGGGTACGGCCTCAATGATTTAATTCAGTTGGTTGAAACTTCAAATAGACAAAAGAGTGTGGTCAGGATTGTGGAGCGTGGTGTTACGAGGGTAAGCGAGCCAAATGTGAGTCTGGTGTTGAAGTCCGCTGAGTTGATTTTGTTGATGTCCGCTATCGTGAACATACTAAATGGTAAACAATCGTCGAAATGGAGAGGAATGAGTCCTGTGAGCATGAAAAATATTGCTTTGTTTATACATGCTTGACTAAGTGGTTTGTAATATGAAAGGAAAAAGTTTCCATTGTGAGAATTTGTCCACTATAAAGGTAGTAGTCAATGCATGGAATCGACCATTAGTATTATCACATCGTTGTCTACCCTCTCAACTATGACTATTTGCTTCTGCACGTATTCTATCTATAATTTCCCCTTCTTTGTCTAGCGTGGTTGCATAGCGTACTTCTTTATGCAGATCTATGCCTATGTACATTTTATCCCCCCTCTTTGTTTGTTGTTGGGTCGGGCATATTTGTCATCCACCTATCCACTATACTGGGTCGTTAATAGGGCATCCAATTAACCTCTGGGTCTCTAACGACCTTGGGCTTAACGGCTTACCCTCCGACCCAACAAAGCACTATTAAGTGCTTCGGAGAAGTATATTTTTCATGGTATCAACCTCTCCAACTCCGAAAAAAATCGGGTGCATCCACGTGGCACCCCAGTAGATAAGTGTTGGTATTATAGTCATTCCGAAAAATGTGTGCAAATCACAAGCTCCAAGCACCAAATTTCAAATAATATCAAATATCAAAATTCCAATGTCCAAAACAAGCGTTTTGCACAAATATTTACCAAAAATGCTTTTTTAAAAAAGGTTTGTTTTGAAATTAAGATTTGGAATTTGTTTGTGGTTTGGTGCTTGAGATTTGGAATTTTTCAACATTTAGCACCCACACTAAAGTAGTGGGGTGCCATCCACGTCACCCATTTATTGTGTATTTCCTATGACAAACATATATTGTTATGTCCGAGCAGAACGTTTTTTCATGCTTCATGCATGAGCTTTCTCCATGCGTGTTCAGATAAGAGGTTGACATCCCAACTATTGACACATTTTATATAGTATGAAAGCGATTATTTTACCTAGTGAGCAAATATATGGTTCCAGATAACAAAAATAATGTGGATCCTACAGTACAGGCCATTGTTGAGATGTTTCCCGAGGATTTTTTGAGAAACACCGCAAGAGAAACAGGGGTTGTTGAACGGGAGCGTAAAATTGACGTAGTCATCCTTTTTGGGGTAACAACGCTCGGGTTTGGGGTACGTTTTTTGAGTGCTATCCGGGGGCTAAAACGGAAATACGAGGAAAATGCGAAAACTACATTGAGCATAAGTAGTTTCTACGATCGATTCACACCTGAGATGGTGGATTTTCTCAGAAACTGTGTACTTCATGCTATTGAGTTTCAAGCACAGCAAACCGGTCGTATTTTGGATGCCAAATTGAAGCGTTTTAAGGATTTGGTTATCCAAGACAGCACGATTATCAGGTTGCATGAATCTCTTGCGAAGATATGGCCTGCTGCAAGAACGAAAAAAATCGCTGCTGGCGTTAAAGTCTCATGTATCGTTAGTGCGGTTGCCGATAGCCCTAAATCGGTAAGGATATATCCGGAAAGGACTTCGGAGGCCAAAATACTCCGATTGGGACCTTGGCTCAGGGACCGTATCCTGCTCATTGACTTGGGCTACTTCAAATACCGGTCCTTCGACAGAATTGACAGTTATGGCGGCTATTTCGTTAGCAGGTTGAAAGGAAACGCCAATCCGTTGATTGTTGCGGTCAATCAGAAATGGCGAGGTAACTCTGTAGATGTCGTAGGGAAGAAATTAAGGGATATACTTCCACACTTGAAGCGAGAGATACTTGATGTTGAAGTGGAAGTAGAATTCAAAAGGAGAAAGTATAAGGGAAAACAAAGCAC
This sequence comes from Candidatus Methanophaga sp. GoMg3.2, assembly GCA_013180565.1. The sequence continues at coordinate 7,550 of QBUN01000347.1, forward strand.
AGTGAAGAGACGATTCAGAGTTGTATGTGCTTTCAATTCAGAATCTGGCGAGTATCACGCATATCTGACTAATATTCGCGTTGAAATCTTATCCGCCGAGGACATCGCACTCCTGTACAGAGCGAGATGGGAAATAGAACTGATATTCAAGGAATTGAAAAGCAACTATCGTATGGATCAGATACCAAGTGCAAACCCAAACATTGTGAAATGCTTAATTTGGGTCGCTATTCTGACGTTAATGTGCTCTCGTAGAATCCTCCATCTGATTCGTAATGCCAATCCCGAAAACGCGAACCGATACACGCATTTACGCTGGGCAAAGGTGTTTACGCAACAAGCAGACCGATTATTAACTGAAGTTGTTGAATGCATGGGGCTGAAATTGGATATGCTCACCATATATGACATTTATCTTGGTCAAGGATGCGATCCTAATGTTAAAAGGGAGAGGTTGATGGAGCGATGGGTTACTTAACCGAACACGCATGGAGCTTTCTCTTATGGCGGTTTGTTTATCATATGGTCTATTATTCTAAGTGTTTATGTGTAACGTTCTCGCGAACTTGAAGCATTACTTATTCCCAATCTCCAACCAACACAAACGGCGCCCAATAATAAGGATCCGAATAGCCTTCTTTTTTCATTATTCTTTTCTGTGCCTCTTGTAATGCAGTTGCTTTATCTGTACCATTCTTTAGAAGCGTGTAGAACTCGTGCATTAATTCTTGCGTAGAATGAGCGTCAACTGACCACAAGCTAACTATAACTGATGGTGCGCCGGCGTATATAAAAGCACGTGTAAGTCCAATCAAGTCATCTCCAGGACTTCTTTGATTAAGCCCTGTCCGACAAGCACTTAATGTCACTAATTCTGTATTCAATCTCATATCAAATATCTCTCTGGCGGTAAGAAAACTGTCATATAATTTAACTCCCGAAGATAGAGGGTCTGCATAATCAAAATATCCATGGCATGCGAAATGGATAACGTCTTTATCAATGCACTTTTCGATTACTGTGTCTTTAATAGCTGATTTGCCATTGTCAGATTGTGTACTGAAAAGTTCTGCTACATCTTTTGATTCCCCTTCAAATATTTCTTTTACCTTTTTTATTTTTTCTTCTACCTCTTCTTTTTCTTCTTTATTCATATTTTTTATTTTTTCTTCAAATTCCGCTTCTTCGTTTTTTCCGAAGGCTACGCCAAGAGAAACACAACTTTTCAACTCACTACTACCCTTATTCTTGCAGAATTTCAGCAGCGATGCACTTGGAGAATAAGCAACAGGATGCTTTTTTATCAACGGTTCACCATTCAATTCAAGAGCGTGAATAGGAAGATAGTGAAGCAGACCATATGGAACAAAGTAGATTAAATCACCTTCACTCAAATATTCAGATATAGGTTCAATAAGATAGTCACTCAAACCAAGCCAGGTATCACCAATATCTTGAAACTCATGATAATCCACCACTTCTCTCCAATAGACTTCAACATATCGGTTAAGTTTTTCTGCTGATATTGAAACAGGCTCTATATGTAACTTGTTATCTTTTGATGAAACTACAAAAATAAACGTCTTGTCTCTTGTTATGAAATATTCTATCAAAACAGCATCACCATCTCTTCGCTGTGAAGAAAGCAAGTTCTGGACCTTGTCCATGGATAAAGGTTTTCCCTTCCGAGTAAACACATATTCGGGGTCATGTTCTTCTATTTCATCATAGATTTTATCCAACTTCCTAAAAATTCCCTCCACTTCTCTAAGTTTCATAGAAACTTTGGTCTGACTTAAATGACGCATCTGAATTTCCCTCAACTTGGAAAGATACTTCTCTTCATCATCAAGTAACGACTTTAATTCACTTGTTAACTCAACTGAAGGTTTAATCTCAGTGTTAGCAATTAAATCCAAAAACGCTCTCGATTTACTCCTTTCTGCATACTCAAACGCTTCACCCTCCTTTGAGTCTAATTTCAAACAAAGAGGAATCATATCTTGATATGCTTCAGATGCACGAGCATAGAATCCGAGCTTATGTTCTTCTTCAACAAGCCTACCACCCATCATTTCGGATAACTCTATTGAGTGTTTATAGTGATCATAGGCAAGTTCAGGCTTCTCAGATTCATCGTAAATTCGACCAAGATTAAAGCTAACTATCCTCTCAGAATTTATATCCCCAATATCCTTGTCGATCTCCAATGATTTCTCATGATATTCAATCGCCTTTCCAAAATTACCTGAACTCTGATAAGCAATACCAAGATTTGTATAGCAATTTGATTCTCCAGCCCTGTTCCCTATATCCTTAAAGATCTCCAATGATTTCTCCTGGTATTCAATCGCCTTTTCAAAATTACCTAAA
>QBUN01000346.1 GCA_013180565.1 Candidatus Methanophaga sp. GoMg3.2
AGAAGTAGTAATGCTTGATTTCCCGTTGTGGGCAGGGAAAACGTGGACGAATACAGCCAGAGTCACAGGCATGATAGTCAATGAAACAGGTGCAATAATCCCAATTAACGCCACTGCGGTAATATCTGGCGCAGTGACAGAGGAAGTGAACTTGACAGTGCCTTATGGTACGGTTCCTAGCCTGGCACTCGAACTCAATTACAGTTTCGACGGATTGGGACAGCCGCAAACGCATCAGGAAAAGTACTGGATAAGCCGAGTAGACAATATGATTTTGATCCCGAAATCAGAACGCTACATCAATGGAAATCTCATGGAAGAACTTGAGCTGATAGATGCTGTCGCTGTAAATGAGACTGCAAGCTGAATGATGTGCAAAGGAATAAGAAATAATAAACTAAACAGTTACATAATTTTTATTTAGATGAGGTAACAAAAATGGTGGAGAAGCTTCCGGAAGAAGGTAAAATATGGTTCAATGGTGCGTTTGTGGATTGGAAGAAAGCGCAAGTGCATGTTCTTGCACATGGTTTGCATTACGGGTCTGGCGTTTTTGAGGGGATACGATGTTATGCAACGGAGAGAGGCTCATTCATCTTCAGGCTAAAGGAACATGTAGACAGGATGTATCGATCCGCGGCGTTGTATAATATGGAAATACCATATACAAAGGAAGTAATGACGGATGCAATAAAGGAAACAGTTCGTATAAATGGATTTGAGGCTTGTTACATAAGACCTATTGCTTTCTATGGGTACCATCACCTGGGTGTGAACCCAGCAGGCAGTCCTGTGGATTGCGCTATTGCGACATGGCGGTGGGGTACTTATCTTGGTGAAGATGCCTTAAAAAAGGGTATAAGATGCATATTCTCATCATGGTGCAGAATAGACCATAGAACATTGCCGGTTACTGCAAAGGCTACGGGGCATTATCTAAATTCACAGTTAGCGGTCTTTGAGGCAACAGAAAGAGGGGTTGACGAAGCGATAATGCTTGATATTAACGGCTATGTGGCTGAAGGTCCGGGCGAGAATATATTCGCAGTAAAAAATGCAATTCTATATACACCGGGAGCTGAATCCGCTATTCTGCCCGGCATCACCCGTGATTCCGTGATCACTATTGCACGGGATATTGGCTACGAGGTGGTAGAGAAGCCAATAACGAAGGAGGAACTGCTATCTGCGGATGAGGCGTTCTTCACCGGTACCGCAGCAGAGGTATCGCCAATACGAGAGATAGACGATGTAACAATAGGCGAAGGCAAGAGAGGGGAAGTGACAGGCGTAATACAGAAAAAGTTCTTTGACGTGGTAAATGCAAAAGAGGAGAAGTATATGAGCTGGCTGGAGCCGGTAAGTATATGAATAACCAAATCTACATACTCTATCACGGCTCGTTTGGCGAGCTGGTAACAGGTCATCTAGCTATGAGCGGGCTTGCAGATCGGATAGTGGGACTCTATGATCTCAAAGTTGCGTCCGTATCGCTTGACGATCCTGAGAGCGACATGCCGGAAGACATACCTCTATCCGAGTGTGATCTTCTATTAGTGCTTGGGATACTCCCGAAGGCTGGTGATCTCGTCCCGATAATAGCAAAGAGAACAGGCGCAAAGGCGGTTATATGGCCTATTGAGGACCCAAACCTGATACCAGAGGGGCAGTATTCAATAGAGGAGGAGCTAAAAAAGGAGGGTATAGACGTGGAATTCCCGGAACCGCTTTGTACTTTGGATACGAGCGAGAATGAGATTGTCAATTCTTTTGCCGAGCATTTTGGTATGCCCAAATTTGAACTGCGGGTTAATGCGAGGAACATGATTATCGAGGAGGTGAATGTCATCAGAGATACTCCCTGCGGTACGGCGTCAAAGATTGGACCAAAGATCGTTGGTATGTCATACAAGGATATGAAATCACTTGAGGATAAGGTGATGCAGATGCATGATAACGAGTGTGTGGCTTATATGGGTCCGGATAGACCGATAATGCAGCAAGCTGGTCGATTGCTCGCAGATGCGATAAAAGAGGCGCTACCATGAAATATCTCGTAAGTGTTTAACGGACCACAAGATTATACAACACTTTTTCTTTTTTTAACGTCACGTAACAATAGATTATATATAGTGCAGAAGATAATATTTGAGAAACCCGACATTGAACAGATTAACCGCCACGGTCTTAAAGCAGCGGATATGCATTATCATACAAACCACTCGGACTCTCCGACCAGAGTAAAGGATGCATTGAAACTTGCGAAACAAAAGGGTTTCGGGCTTGCTATTACCGATCACAACCAGATAAGCGGAGTGATTGAGGCTTACGAGCTGAAGACCGATGTTCTTCTTATACCAGGCATGGAGGTAAGCGCCCGAGACGGGCCGCATATACTTGTCTATTTCTATACTATTCCCGAGCTGGAGGAATTTTATGAACAGTATATACATAAGAGCAAGCGAAAAAGCCCGTATCTCGCTATAACGTTAACCACACAGGAGATAGTAGAAAAGACAGAAAATTATAACTGCATAACCGTTGCCGCACATCCGTATGGATACCTGTTGTTCAACAAGGGCGTCCAGAAGTGTGTTGAAGCAGAGTACCTCAATCAAGAGATAATCGACTATTTTGATGGCATAGAAGTTATTTGCGGCGGCATGGCCAGGAACGAGAACGAAAAAGCAGCAAAACTCGCAGGCACTTTTGACAAGGGTATAACCGGCGGAACAGACGGGCACTTGCTAAGAGACCTTGGGAAGGTTGTTACATGTACGCATGCGGAAGACGTTGACGGGTTTCTTACGGATATTCTGCGAAGGAGGAGCATGGTTATCGGTCGTGAGAAGAACATCATGCTAAAATGCGCTATGGGTATGGTCGTTTTTACGAAGTACATTAAATATACTGCACCCTCGCTGAGGATACACTATGAGCAGAATATGCCGCGGGTCAAGCGAATGGGTGAGCGAGCGATACGAAAATTCAAACGGTGAATTTTCCAATATCGCAGTGAAATAAGCATTATGCCACTGAAAATACCGTAAAACGCGATTAGAATGACCATAGCAAGCAGCCCCTCTAATAAGGGAAAAGAAAGTAGCAGCACACCTATGATTAATGCTAAAACACCATTCACTACAAGCAGCCCTTTACTGCCATCGCCCTTCGGTAGCGAGAGACCTCCGACTATCTTGAATATACCAGTAACCACTAGCCAAACCATGATCAACCACAGTATCAATACTGTACTAATCCCCGGCCAAAATAGGATGAGTAGCCCAAATATGATACCGCACACACCTTCAAGGATTCACAACCCGCGGCGTCATTTATCCGCTTTTATCGATGCGGCAAGCGCGAAGATGCCCCATACAAATACAAATACTCCTATGACTATAATTATAGAAACCACTGCCGGTGGCCAGAACAAAATCATAAAACCGATAATCAGAGCAATAACTCCTTCTACTGTCAAAGCCCACGATTCCTGCGCCAAAATACTGCGTTCTATCCCTTTTATTTCATTCATATTTTTCCCTCCTCATCTGGAATTGCTACTAGCTGTTCCATATCGTAATTACTGCATGCAAAATCCAGATGCACAAACACACACACTCATATCTACACTATTCTGCAAGTCACTAATTGCAGTCACTACAGATCCCAATACCATTTTGAGTCTTTTTTGTGCCCTACCCCCTTTTTATCGCTCGCTGTGAGGGTTCCCCACATGCGAAATATAGTAACATGGCTTATGCACGGGAAAATGTATAAAGCTTTCGGATATTTGCAAAATATATGCAGATGCGAAAGAACTTCCTGACTGTTTTATATATAAAAAACTGAAAAGCTTATATATAGCTATGAGATATAGGTGTGATATATAGAAGAAATCGCAAAGTCGCAGATAATACCTTAGCGGCTTTAAAACATAGGAGGGGGTATACAAGAATGAGATGTAGAATAGTATTGGAGGTGGGAGGAACTGCTCCCGGTTTTGCAGTGAGTATAGATGATATTGGGCAGAGTGTGACAAGTCCGGAGGTGGAGCTAAAGTTATGAGTGAAGAGGATCTTTATTTAGGCCGTCAGCCGTGGTCAATGGCAGCGGAAGGCATTCTAGCACTAATTATCGGCGCTTTGATTTTAGCTTGGCCGGGAATAACACTGGTTACGCTAACCTGGATCGTCGGTATATTCGTACTTCTGGCGGGGATATGCGCACTTATCGCTCTAATTGGATCGCGTAAAGGGCAGCGCGGAGTACTAATAGCCGGGGGTCTGTTAGGTATCATATTAGGGTGTATATTCCTTGCATGGCCGATAGGTACTACTGCGGTACTACTTTGGTTGCTAATGATATGGCTAGTGCTTTATGGTATATACAGGATTGTGCATGCCATACGGCAACCGCCGGAAGATCATAGTAGATGGCTAGACATTTGTCTTGGTATTATTTCGCTAGTAGTCGGCGTGATTCTGATCGCTATACCGATGCTAGAAGGATTGGAAGTCCTGGCCTTGCTATTGGGTATTTATGCGGTTATCGCCGGCATAATACTTATTTGTCTCGCCGGCGCGGAGTGGAGCAAGCGCAAGCATATGCAAATAGGGTAGCACCAAGCAACAAATTCTGGAACAGTGATTCCAAGCTAGATAAAGGAAGGAGTTGCAAATAAATACTCCTTCTCAATATATTTTTTTCCCGCTGTTAGAATACAGGATACATTATTGAACTTTGACTTTTGCACTTTTCATTTTGCATTGTGCCGATACACAACCACCTATTTCAGCTTGCCACGCCGCGCAATGGAAATTAACAGCCAAATACCTATTCCCACCGCTATAAAAAAGAAGACTGTGCTAATCGGTATTCCCTCTATAGTATGTGGTATTTTAGAAAGAGCAATAAGACCTGAAGCGACCAGGAAAGCAGCCATAATAAGTGCAAATGATAGGCGATCGGTAATCCTTTCGAGAGTATCATTCAAAGGTTCAAGACCAAAGATCTCAATCTTAATCTTTCCCTCACCTCGTTTCACCAATGTCATTAGATCATTCAACGTGTATGGCAGCTCAAGCATTAGCTTGCTTGTTTCCAGAGCCGAGCTAGATATTTCTTTGATTGCCCTTTCCGGGTCCAAACGCTCCATGGCCAACTGCTCTGCGTACGGTTTGGCTTGTGCCATCATATTAAGGTCTGGGTCCACTTCCGCACACACGCCTTGTATGGTTGACAATGCTTTTCCGAGTAAGTAGAAGTCACGTGGTCCTTTCAAGTCATAGGCAGTAATCAGATCCGAAATCTCACCAAGAAAAGCACCTAAGTCAAAATCTTCTAAGGTAGTACCAAAGGCATACGTTTTTATCAGTTCGGCAATATCGGATTCTAACTCTTCCTCATTCATGCTCTGGCCACCTTGGCCTAAGGACATAATAGTCCGCGTAAGTTTTCGTTCATCTTGCGTTACAACCGAAATAAGAATATCAGCTAACTGTTCTCGAAGTCGTACCGACAGCGTACCCATCATACCAAAATCAAGGAAACAAATGATACTGTCTTCCAGGACTCTTATGTTTCCCGGGTGTGGGTCCGCGTGAAAGTACCCATGTTCAAAAATTTGTTTGAGCACGAGCTCTAAAGCCCGAGATGCCACTAGCTTTGGGTCTATTCTAAACTGCTCTTGCACTTCCGGTATTATACTATCCGTGATTTTGACACCGCCAATGAGTTCCATCGTCAAGATTTTCTCGGTGCTGTACTTCTTATAGGCTTTAAGTACATGTATAGTCGGATCATCCTGGTAATCGGAATCGAAATGTGCTACATTCCCCGCTTCTATTTTAAAGTTCAGTTCCTTCCTGATTGCACGTGCAAATTCCGATACCATTGTCTCCGGGTCTATACCTAGCTCTGCCTTCTGCTTCTTCTTAAGTCGCTTGGCATAGTCTTGCATTATCACCAGGTCTATCTCTATTAGATCGGCAATACCCGGACGTTGAACCTTGATTGCGACTTCTTCGCCTTCGGGCAGAACAGCCTTATAGACCTGAGCCATGGAGGCTGCGGCGAATGGCGAATCCGGAAATTCTTTGAAGATACTGTCAATGGAACCGCCCAATTCCTTCTCTATTAGCCGCTTTGCATCTTCCGTAGGAAATGTAGGAACCTCATCTTGCAGTATCTCTAGCTCATCGATAAGTTCCTGAGGTACCAGATCGGGCCGGGTGCTCAACATCTGCCCGAATTTGACAAATGTAGGTCCAAGCTCCTCAATCGCCCTCCGGATTCGTTCACCCTCAGAAAGCTTCGAGATCTCCGCCATCTCTTTACCGAATTTGAAGCGGTCACCGAAAAGTGACTGTAAATCCGCCCTCGCTATTAGATCACTACCCCAACCATACTTGGATAAAATATTTGCAATCTCGATATAACGCTGCAAATGCTTAAATTTACGTGTTAATGGACTAACTTTCTTTTTGCCTATTGTAAGTTTCATTTTTCATTCTTAGCCAAGCGTTCTTTGACTACTCCTTTTACCCCTCTCAACGCATTCTTAACGACATGCGAGGTAACCCAACTTATCTTATCTGTTAGGTCTGCACCCTTTGCAACCATGTTCACCACCGCTTCCCTCACTGCCGCTGTCACCTCGCTTTCCGTATCGGCGATGATAATACTATTCATATCCTTTATATAATAAAAACCCCACCTAAATTTGGGGGCTGAATTGACGGAAGACGAAATGCTTGCGGATCTTTTGTTTCGGTAACGAGAGTGCACCGCAAATAGCATTATTCTTGATTTGTCTTCTACCGCTCATAGCGCAGCCGAAAACAGACGTGAAATAGATTCTTTTATCTTTACTCTGGTGGACCGCTCGCTGTATAGTTGTTTCCTAATTTCCGTACTCTGATTGATGTCATTCTCAAATGCGGTCTTCAGCACCGCGGCTATTTCTCGGTCGTAAATGAATGCGTTTGTCTCAAAGTTCAACCTGAAACTTCGTACGTCCCAGTTTGCAGTGCCGACAGAGCTTGCAAGTCCGTCCACAACAACGGTTTTGCTATGGATAAAACCGTTGTCATAGGTATATGCCCGGGCCCCAACATCCAGAAGCTCGCCAATATTTGCATAAGTAGTCCAGTATACAAATGGATGATCCGGTTTGCAGGGTATCATGACCCGTACATCAACACCGGTAAGAGCGGCAATTTTCAGTGCTTCCATTACACTCTCTTCAAGCACAAAATAAGGTGATTGGATATATATAGTTTCCGTAGCAGAATTAATCAGTGCAATAAACCCTTTTTTTATCGGCTCCCACTGCGTATCAGGGCCACCGGAAACGATCTGCACGGCGGCACCGCCGGTAAGGTCCTGTTCTTTTGGGAAATATTTGGTCTCAAAGTCCAGAACTTCCTTTGCGGTGAAGCTCCAGTCCTGGAAGAACCGAACCTGTAGCATACCGACTGCATGACCGTTAAGTTTCAGGTGTGTGTCGCGCCAGTAACCCAGCGGCCCTTTGCCCAGATATTCATCTCCGATGTTAAATCCACCCACGAAGCCGGTAGTTCCGTCAATGACCACAATTTTACGGTGATCTCTATAATTCTTCTTATAATTTACACGTATATTTAGTACTGGAATTTTGCACTCAAAAAAGCCTGCTACCTGTCCGCCTGCGTCCGTGAGTTCTTTAAAGAACTTTCGTGGTAGTTTCGCACAGCCTAAGCCATCATAGATCAGACGCACTTCTACGCCCTCTCTCGCCTTCGCAGCAAGTGCGGCAACGACTTTATGACCAAGATCGTCATTCCTTATTATGTAGTACTCAATGTGGATATGCTGTTTGGCGTTTTTTATCGAGTCCAACAGTGCGTTAAACTTATCATTACCATCGGTGTACACCTGGATCTGATTGTTCTCAGTCAGTAGCGCCATATCATTGACTAGCAGCATGTGTGCCATGGCAAGGTATTTATCCAACTCGTTATCAGAAGGACCGGCTTTATATTCCTGTAACTCTTCCAACTGCTCTTTGAGTCGTGATTTACCCCTTTTATCGAGTTCCGCTTTGACTTTGAACATTTTTTCGCGGTGGAACGTCTGTCCAAAGATCAGGTATAAAATAAACCCTAATACAGGTATGAAAAATAACACTGCCAGCCACGCGAGGGTTGCCGATGGACTTCTTCGTTCAAAAAATATAAGGCTAATCGCGAAAAGAACGTTTATCAGTAATATAATCACTAATATATCATGTGTTATCATATCCAAGAACACCATTTTCATATCTCCCTTTGTTTCCCATGTAACATGACTACATCCTTTCTTCTTTCTCGTTGTATGTAACGTATAACTTCTACCCATTTAATTTAGGACGCGGATTTACACAGATTTACACGGATTTGATTTTTTTCTGTGTTAATCTGTGTTAATCTGTGTCAATATTTTATTTTGTTTTGTTCTGCTAATTAATCTTGTGAAATATTTGTGGTTTTCTTGCCTGGGCCAGATATAAAGTGACTATATTTATTAGGTAGTATTGCCATATGTGCCATATCTAAGAAGGCATGAAGCTGTGGGCATCGGAAGAAGAGAGGAAAAGATGAATAGAATTAGGTTTTCGGCACAAAAGCAGGATGAAAGTCCCCTGATAGTGCTTACCGCGGATGAGACAATGATGAGCAAGTATCGCTGGGGTATATTTGTGGGATTCTCTACTTGCATGCCACGGGGTATTATCCCAGCCTGGTTTTTTTAGTGTGTGGTCACCGCCAGGGCCGACGAAGCGCAATAGAGCGGTGTATGCAGATGCAGGACTCAGGATTATGGAAGCTTGTCTAGTAAACGCCTTTGGTGAGGCGGAAGTTGCAGTTGTGCATCCGCACGATTTAGAAGTGGTAGCAGGTGAAAGGACGGAAATAATAGGTATTGGAGGGCACGATTTCTTAGGCATCAATCCACCAACTTCTGAGTTCGTTGAGATGGTAAATACCGGCCCGCCCTACAACCGTGAGAAGTTCTTTGAATTGATGAAAAAGCCGGTGATGAGAGAGAAGATAGTGGTGGCAGGAGGCAAAGCGGCATGGCAGTTGGCAGATGAGATAAATGGTCTTCCGAGTGAAACTACCGATGACGTGATAAAAAGCATAGAACTGGTAGTGGATCTGAAAGGAACCCGGTCCCTTCTGGTGCCGATGAATTTCGTGTCAATGCGTGGTTCTGCGCTGGATAACAAGGAAACGTTCACCATGAAGAAGATGACACCTTCACGTTGAGCAACACAAGGGCGAATGAGATATGCGATAGGATAATAGGAGCTAATCTGGACATTTCATGGAGCTGCTCTGCACATGCAAACACGATAGACCATAAATTAGCGAATACGTTGAAAACGGCAGGCTGTCATGATATTTTTATCGGTGCTGAGTCGGGTTCGCAAAGGATTCTGGATTTTATTGGAAAATCTACCACTCTGGCTAGCTAGGATAGAGAAAGCGGTAGAGACGACGAAAAGAGCGGGTTTAAATACCCTCGCTTCGTTTATACTCGGTGTTCCGGGTGAGACGAGTGCGATGATAAAGGACACGATAAAGTTTGCGAGAAGATTAAATCCGAAATACGCGCAGTTCACGTTATGCACGCCATATCCAGGGACGAGGCTTTTCGAGCTGGCGAAGGAGAAAGGGATGTTAATAACTAGCGACTGGCGGAGATATACGACAGTGGAACCGATAATGCATATTCCAGGTATTACGGCAGAGGAATTGAAGAAGTTATTTATTGTATATATAGTATAACTTCTACCTATTTAGGACGCGGATTTACGCAGAAAACTATTTCCTCAAATTATCAAATAAAAGCCTTACGTTTAACTTCCGGTTTAGTGC
>QBUN01000345.1 GCA_013180565.1 Candidatus Methanophaga sp. GoMg3.2
TGACACAGATTAACGCAGATTGACACAGATGATAAAGACCAACAATGTCAAACTTCAAAAACCGTAACATACCGGATAACCCTGGCTGCTACCTCTTTAGAGATAGTTCCAACAGGATAATCTATGTCGGAAAGGCGAAGAATCTGAGAAAACGAGTCAAGAGCTATTTCCAGAAGAACGAATTAGACCCCAAAACAGAGGCTATGGTACAGAAGATCGATTCCGTCGATTTTATTGTCACGGACAACGAAGTAGAAGCGTTAATTCTTGAGAATAACCTCATAAAGAAGCACAGCCCGCGATATAATATAGATCTGAAAGATTCAAAGCGGTATGCATACATAGAATTGACAGACGAGGACTTCCCGCGGCTGCTTATTGCGAGAAGGAAAGAAGGAGGCGGCAAGTATTTCGGGCCTTTTGTATCGGCCGCAGCACGTGATTATATCCTTTCCGCATTACGGAAATCATTTCAGATCAGAACGTGCAAACGGATGGCGAAGAAACCGTGTCTGAGGCATCAGATAGACTTATGTCAAGCGCCATGTATAGGAAATATAAGCAAAGTCGAGTATTCTGAGAGGATAAGATCGGTTGAATTAATCCTTAAGGGCAAGACAAACGAGTTCATTAAATCTAAAACGCGCGAGATGGAATCAGCATCAGACAAATTGGACTTTGAACGCGCTTTAGTACTGCGTAACCAGATAGAAGCAATAGAACGGCTCAAGGAGAAACAGCTCATGGAGCTGCAAAAGAAATATGATGAGGATATAATCAATTACATTACAAAGGACGGCAGAGTCTACCTTATTCTTTTTAATATCTACAAAGGCATACTAGAGAATAAGCAGGAGTTCGTGTTTGAAATTGCTGCTAGTTTCCTCGATGATTTCCTGGTTCAGTATTATTCGGAAAACCAAGTACCTGCGGAATTGATACTGCCGCAAGAGATTGATGACGCCTTAACTTCTTTTCTTACGCTAAAAAGGAACGGTACTGTGAATGTCAAAGTACCAAAGATAGGAGACAGGAAACAATTACTTGAGTTAGTGTTGAAGAATATAGAACTATCTTTCTTTTCCGAAGTGGAAACACTTGAGGCACTCAAGAACGAGTTGAATCTTCCTGAGATACCGGCGGTAATCGAAAGTTTTGACATTTCGCACCTTTCCGGCACTTCTACTGTTGGGTCCATGGTGCAGTTCCAAAATGCGAAGCCTGCTAAAAGTAATTACAGACGGTTTAAAATCAAAACAGTTGACGGAATAGACGATGTAGGCGCAATCGCAGAGGTTGTTAGGAGAAGATATACGCGGTTGGTTAAGGAAGAGTCAGAGCTTCCGGATTTGATTGTTATTGATGGTGGTATCGGACAGTTGAATTCGGCACTCGCAGAGCTCCGGAAACTCGGTTTGCGGATACCCATCATAGCAATAGCGAAGAAGTTTGAAGAGGTGTATGTGCCCGGATTGACGTTCCCTCTGCGTTTGGACAGAAGAAGCAAAGCATTGAAGCTCATACAGCAGGTACGTGATGAAGCACATAGGTTTGCGATAAGTTATAATCGATTGTTACGTAAAAAGAGTTCTATCGCTTCTGGCTGAGATCTAAGCAGGAACGCCCCTTGCGGGGTATCTGCATTGTAAGTGTTACCATGCTATTTAAAGACAAGGCTCGGCGGAATAATTTTTGGTATTTGTGCTAAAAGAAAAAGACAAATGTTCTTTTGGTAAAGCTTTTCTTTTTAAGACAAGGTTTGTGTAAATCTGTGTAATCTTGTGGTTAGCTAAACAAGTACCAAATCTCAATCAGCCACATACCCTAACGACTCACATAACTCTCTTCGTTCCTTCTTCTCAGCCGCAGTCTCTATCCGGTTCGCAGACGTGCCGTCAACAGCTCCTAGCACTGCCCGGCCTAGCTCTGTCTCAGCGACAATAACGTCCAGAGGATTCGCAGAAGCGACAAAAATATTCGCAACTGCAGGATGCGATTTCAAAACAGTCAGTACGTTTATGGGAAATGCACCATCCATAATGATAAAAAAAGTGTGAGAAGCGCCGATTCGAAGGCAATTCTCACCGGCTAACTCCTTTAAGCGCTCGTCATTTCCCGTAACCCTTGTCAACTTCGGCACTGCTTCGTTCATTGCAACGGCGCATTTAATCGCGGGTACTGAGGTCAATAGCGTCTTGAATAGGTCATCGCAGGCGAAGATAGAGAAATTACCCTGCCCTATTATCACCTGCTTCTCTTCCGGATTAATCACCTTTACCCGCTCGATCATTACCGCAGCATCTTCTTCAGCACCTGTTTTCGACATGTTTAAGGGTTTACTCTGCGTCTACCATGCTTATTGCGCCCTGCTCACATACATCTACGCATGTTTCGCAATCGGTGCACTCCTCGGCGTTGACTACCGCATGCTTACTGTCCCCTTCTCCTTCCAGAGTTATGCACTCTACCGAACACTCCTCTACACAATTTCCACATCCATCGCACTTTTCTATATCTACTACTGCTGGCATTTTCTTCTTATCACCTTTTTAGTTAATATTCCATCATAAATTCTTTTTTTGTAGTATATATAAATTACTGTTTTATCGCAAGATGAACTTCCTTTTTCCCTATCTTCCAGTCCTTCTCGTAGATATTATCACCACTCTCTGATGGCTTTCCCTTTTCTATAGTCTCTGCAAGCGTCTCAGTACGGATATAATCCGAGAATCTATCTATCGCTTCTTTTACCTCTTCGTCACCCTCGTACATGATACTTATCTTCGCAGTATACTCCAAATCGATGTCTTTTCTCATGCCCTGTATTCTTCTTACGAGGTCTCTAACTAATCCTTCCTCTATGAGGCCCTTATCCAGGTAAGTGTCCAGGAACAGGGCGGTATCTTCATCCACATCTACATGTTTATAAGCATCCGTAGCGACAAATGCATCATCCTCAAATCGCACTTCGTTTACATTCAATTCGTCCTTCAATACCCCCACCAAACGTTCTACATTCTTTCGCTTTTGATCACTACAAACCACTACGACTTCTTTTAACGGTTGTCGTATTTTTATGCCCGCCTCTGCCCTCGCTCGCCTGCCGGCCTCCACCAATTTTGAAGCCATGGCCATTGAATCCTCTAATTCCGTATCTATAAGCGATTCTTCGGGTGATGGATAGTCGCAGAGATGTACACTTTCAAGTACGTCATCAGAAACACCGCGCACTATTTTCTGATAGATGTGCTCAGTGATGAATGGCACAAAAGGCGCAAGCAGTTTGCATAACGAAACAAGAACTTCAAATAGCGTTATATATGCGCTATCCTTATCAAAATCCGCCTCTACTATCCAGAACCGTCTCCTTGATCGTCTTATATACCAGTTGCTCAGGTCGTTAACTATAAACTCCTCCATCTTACGCGCGGCAACGTGTATTTCAAACCGTTCTATTGACTCTATCACTTCCTTTGTGAGCGTGTTTAGCCGTGATATGATCCATCTATCCATTGCATTCCGCATCTCCACTGGGATCTCCTTCTCATTCGGATTGAACTCATCTATGGCCGCGTAAGTAACGAAGAAGAAATACGAGTTCCAGAGTGTATTCAAGAACTTCTTTTGCTTCTCTATTATCCCCTTCTCGGTGAACCTTACATCATCGGATAGAGGACCTGCGGTGTAGAAATACCATCTCAACGCATCTGCCCCTTCCTTATCTAGCGTAGATGTTATATCAACCACGTTCCCCTTGCTCTTACTCATCTTTACGCCTTTCTCATCCAATATATGGCCCAGCGAAAGCACGTTTAGATAGGGCGGAGCATCAAAAATATTGGTTGAGATCGCAAGCAGGGAATAGAACCAGCCACGAGTCTGGTCTATCGCTTCCGTAATGAAATCAGCGGGGAAGTTCCGCTCAAACTCGTCCTTCTCAAATGGATAATGCCATTGCGCAAATGGTGCTGCACCTGAGTCATACCAGCAATCTATGACATCCTCTACCCTTCTCATTTCTCCGCCACAATCCTCACACTCAAACACTACATCGTCTATGTAAGGTCGGTGCAAGTCGCTGGAAACCGAATTCTTTGCCCTTTCTTCCAATTCTTTTACACTACCTACACAGAACTCCTTACCACAACTGGCGCATATCCATATATTCAACGGAGTACCCCAGAACCGTTCCCGGCTAAGTGCCCAATCCTCAATATTATCTATGAAGTTCCCGAATCGCCCATGTTTCAAATGCGCTGGATACCAGTTGATCTTTTCGTTATTCGCCATCAACTTATCGCGTAACGATTTCATTGCGATGAACCATGATTCACGTGCGTAATACAAAAGGGGCGAACCACAACGCCAGCAAAATGGATACGAATGCGAATACCGCTCCTCCTTATATAATATCCCTCGCTGATCCAACATTTCTATTATCGGCCTATCGGCATCCTTCACGAACATACCTTCCAGTGGTGGGACCTCGTTCGTAAAGCGACCTTCGGCATTCACGGGCTGAGAAAAGCCCAACTTCTTATCTCGACATACTCCATAATCATCTTCGCCAAATGCCGGTGCTATATGAACAACGCCCGTGCCTTCCTCCAGAGTAACGAAATCAGCGGTGACTACTTTCTGTGAATCACCACCCTCTATCGTTGCGAACTCAAAAAGCCGTTCGTATTCTAAATCTGCCAAATCGGCACCTGTATACTCTTCTATTATTTCATATTCTGATTCTAAAACATCTAATCGCGATTCCGCGAGTATCAAGTCCTCTTCTTTTGCTCTGGCTTTAACTCTCGCCTTTACATATCGGTTTTCCGGGTGAACAGCAAGTGCAATATTACCCAACAATGTCCAGGGCGTAGTTGTCCAGGCCAATAGATACGTGTCCGACTGCTTCAATTTGAACTTCACATATATTGATGGGTCTTCTACATCACGATAGCCCTGTGCTACTTCATGACTACTTAGCGTGGTCTCACATCGCGGACAGTAAGGAACGACCTTATGCCCCTTATAAAGCAAACCCTTTTTCCAGGTCTCCTTTAACGACCACCAGACGGATTCGATATATTTGTTATCAAAAGTGATGTAAGGAGAATCCATATCAATCCAGAATCCCACCCGTTTCGTGGCATTTACCCATTCTTTCTCATAACGGAAGACGGAATCTTTGCATTTCTTGTTGAACTTCTCAATACCATAGTTCTCTATCTCCCCTTTGGTATTAATCCTCAGATTTTTCTCCACTTCTATCTCCACCGGAAGACCATGGGTGTCCCAGCCCGCTTTCCGCTCTACGTAATAACCCTGCATGGTTCTGTATCGCAGCACAAGATCTTTCACTACCCTCGTGAGTATATGCCCGGGATGTGGAAGTCCATTTGCAGTTGGTGGCCCCTCGATAAAAACGAACTTCTTACCGTCTTTACGTTGAGTTACGCTGCGCTCAAAGGTGTCTTCGCTATCCCATAGCTCTAATATCTCTTCTTCCAACTTCACGAAATCTGGTCTTTGCGTTTCGCTTCTGAAATACGCCATATTTCCTTCTCCGTCAAAATAAATAATGTACTGTTACTTGTTTGTATGAAGATATAATTTTTATATCCATCATTTTAAATAGTTTTTGTTTTTATTTGCTTTTTTTTACTATCGTATTCGTTGTTGTACCCAGCGACTTTGTTAATGAATTGAAGGTAATAAGCGAAGAGATATATTCTATCTTCTTTGATACCATGTCGAGTTCGTCTTTTATTTCCGGACCTCTAAAATAAAGGAACTCTGCCAGGCTGAGAGGGAAGACAAAAATATCAAGATGCCTTCCTGTTAGGGAACTCCCAGTAAATAGTTTACCCAAAAAGTTTTGATAATTATCATACAAGGACACGGATTTCACAGATTTACACAGACGCTACTCTAAAGTCATGATTATTAAATCAGTGTTAATCTGTGTCTTAGAAATTCTTGAAAAATGATACAGTTCTGGTAAATTACCCTTTGTGTGTTCCCTTATATATAAAAAGTGTGGATGAGAGATGATATTAAAAAGAGGATAATAGAAAAAGCTGAGACTGTGGTTGAGCGGATAGAGTTCATCGAAGGGCATCTATCGGATGTGATATTTGGGGATCGGATATTGCGGAAAGTAATTTAGCGAGCTATTTTGGAAGCGAAGAAGGGTGAAAAATTAAAAGAAGCAAACGGATTAAGAAACCGACTGATATTGCAAAGATCACGTAAAAAGAAACATTCATGAACTTTCTGTTTTCGCTACTACACGGCCTTTTTTTCCGCCACACCCTCGAGGATATTTTTCTCCATCATTGTGAAACTCTTTATCTTCTCTATGAACTTCTTCTTCATTTTACCGACCAATGCATGTTCAAGCACATTCTCTATTGTCGCAACCGGTATTATCTTCACCTTATCCTTATACCGCTCCTCGATGAGCACGTCATTCAGGTTTGACTGGGGTATCAATATTTCTTTAATACCCGCTTGTGCTGCCGCTTCCACCTTCGCCGTTACTCCTCCTACAGGTAGAACATCACCCCGCACGGACAAAGAACCTGTCATCGCCACACTCTGGTCCACGGGGATCTCCTCCAGGGAAGATATAACCGCGGTAGCAATTGATACACTGGCGGAATCTCCTTCCACTCCTTCGTACGTACCTATAAATTGGATATGTATATCTTTACGTGATAGGTCCTTCCCGGTGATTTTCTTGAATACTGCAGAGACATTTTGTACCGCTTCCTGTGCTATCTCCTGCAATCTACCAGTTGCTATTACCCGTCCTTCATCTCTCGATTGCGCGGGCGTAACCTCCGCGATTATCGGGAGCATGACACCGGAATCACCCATTACTGCAAGTCCATTCACCCGTCCTACCTCAACCCCTTCTGTTTTGAATAATTGATAATCCTTCTTATGCTCAAGATACTCATCAGCCAACTGCTGCTCGACCGACTTTGCCATTGCTTTTGCTTTTATCACATGCTCGCCAGTAGTATATTTAGCGCCTTCTGCATGCGCTATATCGCCTGACACTCGCACCAATCCGCCGAGGTCACGTAAAATGAGAGTAAGGTGACCTTTTCTGCCGGATCTTCTCCGCGCTTCCCTTATTACCTCTTTCACCCCACTCGTATCGAAATGAGGTATCTTTTTGTCTTTTTTTACCTCTTGAGCGATGAATCTGATAAGCTTCTTCCTATTCTCTACCGTATCATCCATCGAATCTTTCATGTATATCTCATAGCCATAGCCTTTTATTCGAGAACGTAGTGCAGGATGCATACCTGCTACGGCATCCAGATTGCCGGCTGCGACCATAACGAAATCACATGGTACCGGGTCTGTCTTTACCATGGCCCCGGCACTTCTCTCCGATTGACCGGTTATGGCATATTCCTTCTCCTGCATAGCAGTGAGCAGATTTTGCTGCGATTCTACCCGCAGCGTATTCATTTCATCAATGAAAAGAACGCCTTTATTTGCCTTGTGGATAGCGCCCGCTTCCACTCTATCATGTGCTGGTGTCTCTAATCCACCTGATTGATATGGATCATGTCGAACATCGCCGAGTAAAGCACCTGAATGCGATCCTGTTGCATCCACGAATGGTGCAGTCTCATGGCCTGCATTGTTAACAAGCAATTTCGGCATCATCGCCTCTTCTTTCGGCATCATCCATCTAAAGACTAAAAGAACAACAGCAGCGGCAATTATTGACCAAAAAATATACTCCACCTTGATTTCACCGCCCTGGAAAGCATAAATAACGCCCATACCCATGATGAGGAAGAAAGTGAACATAAGGAACGTATTGCGCATTTGAATGCGTTTCCGCACTTCTTGTTTCTGTGCATCTACTATCTCTTTCCCCTTACCGCGGGGAACAACTCTTATCTTCGGATTATTTTTATCTTCGGCATTAGGATACGCCAATGTATCTTGCAATTCCTCCTTTGGCAGTAATTCCGCCATACTACTTCCAAGCATTGACTTGCCTGTACCGGGCGTGCCTATCAGCATCACATGTCTACTCTGCGTAGCTGCCTTCTTTATCACCTCCACGCCGCGTTCCTGACCGATTACCTGGTCTATCAGTAACTTCGGAACTTCTATGCCCTCTGTTGTCTTTAGATCTACCCCGGCTAACAGGTCGGTCTCAACTTGCCCATCCTTATCTACTTCTGATTCGGTCATCGCTTTCCTTTTTCACCTCCCACTTAGTTTATGTCACTCATATGATAAAAAGGTTGTAACCTTTCATTGTACATAATGTACATTATTTCTTTGGTAAAGATTTTAAAACTTTTTGAAAGGAAGGTTTTTAGGATCCCATCTCAAAGACATCATGTATTGCTTGCGCTGCTTTATATGCTTCCTCCTTCTGTACCACAAAAGAGATATTAAATTCCGAACTGCCCTGAGAAATCATTTTCACACTTATCCCTTCATTACCAAGAGCGGAGAAGACTTTACCTGCGACTCCTACTGTTCCTGCCATACCCACGCCAACAACACCTACTGTACAAACGTTGCTATTGTATGATATGTCCCTAATTACCGTGTCAACTGCGGGTATGCTTTGTATTGCGTCAATAGCTCGTTCCAATTGTGCACTATCAATAACAAGTGATAGTGTCCTTTCAGAGGAGCCATGACTTATCATGATGATGTCTACATTTTTAGCCGCCAGGACAGAAAATATACGAGATGCAATGTCCGATATACTTCCAATACCAGTTCCCGCGATATTGACAATTGAGGTGTTTTCAATAAGCGTAATAGCTTTAGCGGCCTTTTTGGTCGTCTCTTGCTCTTCTCCGATAAGCGTGCCTTCGTCATCGGGGTTGAGCAAATTTTTCACCCTAATCGGGATCTTTTTTTTCATTATGGGCTCTATTGCCCTAGGATGGAGTACAGCAGCACCGAAATACGATAATTCCATTGCCTCTATGTATGATATATAGGGTATCTTTCTCGCATTCTTTATCCGTTTGGGGTCTGCACTCATTATACCCTCTGTATCCTTCCAGAGCCATATCTCATCGGCATCTATCGCCGCCCCTATTATAGTGGCGGTATAGTCCGAGCCACCCCGACCAAGAGTTGTTATCTTCCCTTCTTTCGTTTCACCGGTAAATCCACACACAACAGGTATCTTATCTCCTAACAAAGGCATAATTCGCGCTCTTACCTCTTGCTCTATACCTCCCATCAATTGCGCACTACCATATTCTGCATTTGTTATTATCCCAATGTCACCGCCTGTAAAGTGCACTGCATCTATACCTGCTGATTGTATCGCGCCAGCCAGTATGGGTGCAGCCAATCGTTCGCCGAAAGAGCCGATGTAGTCAAGAGATCGTAATGTTAATTCACCTAAAAGACAGATACCAGTCAAAGCTTTCTCCATTTCCGCTGTTCTTTCTTTTATTTCATCCTTTACTTTTTTTAGTACCTGTGTGTCGTCTATCGCCACAGAAGCCACCATATTATGCTTATTTCGTAATTCCCCTACGAATTCCTTCACCTTTTCCACTTTACCTTCTTCTGCTATCCTATTCGCATGCTCATAGATTGTGTCAGTGACAGCATAAATCGCAGAGGTCACAACGACAATCTCCATATTTTCTGCTGCTTCTTTGGATTGCATCACTAAATTTGCCGCTGTCTTTATCTTTTCGCCATTTGCGACTGCAGTACCACCAAATTTCATCACTACTCGCATTCTCTTCTCACGTCCCACCTCTCACATCTATTTACCATCAATCCACAAATACAATTCTGAAACCCACATTCCGCACTTTAATATTATATAGATCCGAATTTATTAATTCACAGGACT
>QBUN01000344.1:0-3626 GCA_013180565.1 Candidatus Methanophaga sp. GoMg3.2
CAATACCCATGAGTTAGCAAAACTAAAGCCCATGTGTCACCGCACCACTCCCCTTCTCCTATTGCGCATCTTGAAGAACTGTTGTAGAGGGATGTAAAACGGCTCGCTCGTGTTCATTCGGATCGTATCCACATTCAGTCGCTTCATCCGGGATAACCGGTCATCACTTCTTTTATTCGCGAGTGCTGTATATCTCTTCCGAAACTCGGGGTCAGAAGTGTCCACGAGCATTTGCTCTCCTGTTTCGGAGTCTTCTAAGAACACGTAGCCGATGTCCGGGATGTCCTCCTCCCTCACGTCACTTATATCCACGAGAATGACATCATGTTTATTCTTGAGTTGTTTAAGCGGACGCTCGAAATCAGTAGAAATGAAATCAGAGATGATAAATATTATACTCCGCCTTTTGATAATGTTATTTAAGTATGTGAGCGCAACCTGGATATTGGTAGTTTTATTCTTCGGCACGAAATATATGAGGTCCCGTAAGAGTTTTAGCATATGCTTCTTACCTTTTCCCGGCGGGATGAACTTCTCCACACGGTCAGTAAATAAGCACAAGCCGACATTGTCGTTATTCCTCAGAGCGGCAAACATTAATGAGGCTGCGATGTCATAACCCATGTCCTTTTTACTACGTTGGAACCCAAATTCGTTACTTGAAGAGAGATCAAAAACGATGATCATTGTCAGGTCCCGCTCTTCGCTGAATTCCTTGACAAACGGAGCGTCAAATCGCGCTGTTACGTTCCAGTCGATAGCCCGTACGTCATCACCGGGCACATATTCCCGAACTTCAGAGAATTCAATACCGCGACCTTTGAAGATAGAGTGGTATTCGCCAGATAGGAGATTCTCAACCAGTCCTTTGGTCTTCACTTCTAGCTTTTTCACTCGCTTTAGTACTTCTTTTACTTGCGGCATTTCTGTTTCATCCTCGTTTAATCGTATATAAAGTATAACTTCTACCCTAAGTATAAATTTAATTTGGGACGCAGATTTACACTGATTTACACGGATTTGATTTCATCTGCGTTAATCAGAGTTAATCTGTGTCGATAATTATTTTAGTCTGATATTATGCTTTCTTGAAAAGGTTTTTAAAGGCATATCAAATATTAATTAATGACGATGAAATCCTTAGCGTATAAATCGATTTTGGTATCAGCAATTGTCGGAATAGTGTTCATTTGCGGCTGCATCCAGGAACCACTAAAGCAAAAAGAAGAGCCCTCCGGATTGGCCCAGGAAAAGCTGAGTTTCGTCCAGCATTATTCCTTAGCGCCTCTGAATCACACGTTAGAAGTGTCGCCATATGATCTACCATTGAAAACCGAAGCGATATACAATTTCGATGAATTCTATAGCAAAATCCCATTAGATGAAGATGCTCTACGCCTGCTGGCGGAGAACGGTTTTGTAGTTATACGCAACCCGTTCAATAAGGAGGAGGAATCGATAACTTTGCCTTATAAAAGCCTGAAAAGGCAAGACATACCCATATTTATCACCTCGGATTCACTATTGCATCTCTACCATATCCAATTCGACGAAACGCTGCGACAAATAGAGGAACGAGAATTCTACGATACGATATGGACATTGAGCATGGAACTGCTGAACGAGTCAATAAGTGATTATAACAGTTATAACGGCGAGTTAAAAGAGGCATCGCGAAGGAATGTCGCCTACTTCGCAGTTGGATTGAGTTTGTTAGAACCACGTGAGGATCAATTGTGCTTAGAAGACTGGAAATGTAGTGATCCCGGTTTTGCGAGTGCGTACTTCGACCATACGGATCTGGAACATTATCGTTTTGAAGTACCTGATTTTGTTAAATCAGAAGTGGACGCGGAATTGTCGCTGATAGAGGAACACGAAAGTTTTTCGGCATCGCCTATCTTCTCTTATCAAGAGGATTACTCACAATACGTTCCACGGGGGCATTATACACGAAGCGAGAAGCTGAAGAACTACTTTAAGGCTTTTATGTGGTATGGGCGAATGAGTTACATTTTAAAGGGCGGCTGTCCCGACTGTTTAGTTTCTGACCGAGATGCGAAACTTCAGACTATGGGTGCTAGCCTCATAGCATCTGAGCTTGCAGAAAGAGAAGTACTGAAAGCTAAATGGGCTAGGATCTACACAGTAACGGCGTTCTATGTCGGTCTTTCAGACGATTTAGGCCCTTACGAGTATATAGCCGCTTTAGATTCTGTTTTCAATGGCAAATTCGAGCCGGAAGAGTTGACAGACGAAAATATAGGCAATTTGAAGTCGAAATTGGCTGAGTACCCTGCACCAATGATATATGGTGGAACAGGCGATTGTGATGTCCCACCACCTTTTACGCCTGAACAAGCGGATCAGTGCCTGGAAAACACAAAGGGGTTCAGATTAATGGGGCAGCGATTCATTCCTGATTCGTATATCTTTTCAAATCTGGTAGGCGCTTACACCGGGGTATATCAGGGAGACCGAGAGCCGAAACCGTTTAGTACTGTTATTTCCGGTGCTGGCATAGAGATAAGAGGATTTCCTCGCGGGCTTGATCTCATGGCGCTTTTAGGTTCTGAGATGGCGAGAGAGCTATTGGATATACTGGACGATTCCAATTATACGTCATATGACGATGCATATGGCAGATTAGAAAGCGAATTTGATTCGTTTAACGAAACCGAATGGAACAAGAATCTTTATTGGTGCTGGCTATACACACTAAAGCCGTTATTAAAGGATTTTGGATCGGGTTATCCGACTTTTATGCAGACCGAATCGTGGCAGGAAAAGGAACTGAACACTGCTCTAGCGTCGTGGACTGAGCTGAGGCATGACACGATACTTTATGCCAAGCAGAGCTATACGATGAAGACAACTGCAATTCAAGTTCCGACAGCGGAGAAGCCAGTTGTCGGATATGTCGAGCCAGTACCGGAGTTTTACAATCGGCTGCTGGCTTTAACTCGGATGACGAATTCCGGTTTGGCGAGCATGAATGTTTTGGACAATGCATCAAGCAATAGATTAGAACATTTAGAAACGATATTAGAACGATTGGTAGAACTGTCAGCGAAGGAATTGGCGAATGAGGCATTGACCGAAGCGGATTACGAGTTCATAGATGACTTTGGCACGGAATTGAATGCGGTTATAAGTGAGGTGGATGATAAAGCGAAGAAGACGACAATAATTGCCGATGTGCATACCGATGGAAATACAGGTCATGTTCTGGAAGAGGGAGTGGGCTATGTGGACTTGATAGTAGTTGCATATATTGTGCCAGATGGTAGGATTCTTATCGGTGCGGGTCCGGTGATGACGTATTACGAATTTAAACAGCCTATGCAGGACAGACTAACAGACGATAAATGGCGTGAGATGTTGAGGTCTGAACCACCGGAAAGACCCGAATGGTATTCTGATTTTGGCATGTGAAACTCTATAAAGCGTCTGGACTAAAAGTCATCAAAATCAAATACAATAAAGCCTTCTTTTCTGAGTGTCTCTTTACCCGTGATCTTTTTTGCAATCAAGCCAAAATGCTCTTTGCGTTTGTTGGTATTCCAGTCAACATATCCACTCTTCGTTCTCAGTTCCGCAAGGATGTCCAAAGCGTCCTTAAATTT
>QBUN01000344.1:3970-9870 GCA_013180565.1 Candidatus Methanophaga sp. GoMg3.2
TATCTATCAATGGCGTCTTCCTTTCTACAAGCTCCACATCAATCAGGTTTCTAAGATATGGGCTTATATCAGTGCCTTTAGCGCCGATATAATCTCTAATTTCACCTAATTTCGTATGGCCAGAAGCAATAGCACCCAATATCTTCTTATATGTCTTCACATCTCTAAACTCATATTTCATGAGGAAATCAATCTCCGATTTCAGAAAGGTGTCTACCTTCTTCAGCTCATCATCCAGCCATTCCCAGAACGGATAATTTATTTTCGCAAGATAGAAGGGGATACCATCAGAAAAGCCGTATATTTCTATACGTTCTTCAGTTGTAGATACCGGAAAAAAGTCGGTCAATTCCGCGAATTTCAATGCCCTCAATTTAAGCTGCCCTGTTTTTCGGCCATACAAGGGTGCGTGATAGCTCAGAACTTGGCTTTCCATCATGGATATGGACGAGCCAAGTAGTATTAATTTCGTCTTTGTATTTGCAAGAAGGACATCCACTATCCTCTGGAGTTCGGAAACAACTTTCGGGTTCTCTTTTATCAGGTTTGGAAACTCATCAATAATTATTATCTTGTCTTTCAAGAAATTGAATATGGCTTCCAGATCCGCTTCCACATATTTTATTCGGGGTTCCACCCGAGAAGCAACGTCTTTGAGCTTTTTGAGATTGTTCTCGTCGGTTGCAAGATAATAGATAAAATCTTTCCCTTTTACACTGGCAAGAGCAAGAGTTGTCTTTCCTATTCTTCTTCGTCCGTAAATGACATATAAATCCAAATTGGGCCCGTTTAATTTCGCTTTGATTGCATCTAACTCTTTTTGCCTGTTTATGAAATTCATAGCTCACCCCTTTTCTATTTCTGTTAGTAATATAATAGATATTATACTAATTTGTGTTATATAAAGTTTTTGGTGTTTAAGAAGACGCGTCTTTTTCCAATTTTAAGAAATGGTTAAAGCCTCAGAGCTACTGATGTGCCCGCGAAGCATTTTTGTTAAAACTTTTTTTATTGTATATAAATTATAACTTCTACCTATTCAGGACGCAGATTTACGCAGATTTACGCAGAAAACTATTTCCTCAAATTATCAAATAAATGCCTTACGTTTAACTTCCGGTCATTTTAAATCCTGATTATCTGCGTTCATCTGCGTCCGATTATCAAAAATTATTCTTTCTTGAAAAAAAGAGAAAAGCGTTTAATCAAAGCATCATTCTCAGAAGACTGAAAAGTATCTTTGGGTTCTTTTTTATCACTTCTTTCAATAAGCCGCGTTCACTGAACCCTTTTGTTTTTAGTTCGCCTGCTAAGAGATGAAAAAACTTGTTCTGTTCCTGACGGTTCAAGCCCAGCACAATATTCTTTATCCTCAAGCCAGCATCCAAAACTCTACCAAACTCTTTGCGCCATCGCTTCTCGTATTCCATCAGCCTACGTTTTGAGAAGTTCTTTTCGTGCCTTGCTTTTGCAATTACGTCACCGGCTATCTCGCCGTCTCGCATCGCATATACTATCCCGCCACCGGTGAACGGATTGACATGCCTTGCCGCATCACCGACTAAAATCATACCATTTGCTACCGTTTCATATTTTGGACCGCTTAATGGCACAGCACCGAATACCTCTGCTATTACTTCGCCATTCGGGAACCGATCGGAAACGAAAGCATTAAGATAATCAAGAGCACGATGGTGGTCATAAGAGACAGCGCCACTTATACCGATACCCACATTTGCGCTATCGGGACTCTTAGGGAACACCCAAGCATAGCCCTTCGGTGCAATCTCGTCACCAAAGAAGATTTCACAATAGTCGTGATTGAATTCGATGTTGCACATAAGGAACTGAGCGCAGATAGCGAGGTCATTTAAGGGCAGACTGGTATCAATACCACCCCATCGGCCGATTTTTGATTCCACGCCGTCCGCACCAACGACGACATCTGCGGAAATACGGACGTCAACACCCGCGGAGTTTACATACACGCCCTTTGCATAGCCTTCTTCCTGAATGACACCGTACGCATGCGTTCTGACCCTAACTTCAGCACCCGCACGTGCAGCTTCGAGAGCCAAGAACTTATCAAAAAACTGCCGGTCCAGTACATAACCGGTAACTTCCTCGCCGGCAACAGATAAAATCACCTGCGTGCCGTCCGGCCCATAAGTGATATTTCCTTTAAACGTTGTGCATATACATCTGGGATCAAGGTCAACGAACCGCTCAACCTCCCTACTTACACCCTCTGCGCATTTCACGGGCACGCCTATCACCGGATTCCGCTCGATCAAAAGAACATCCAAGCCACGTTCTGCAGCGGTCTTGGCCGTCATACTGCCCGCAGGCCCCGCGCCCACCACTACAACGTCATATGCTTCCTCTTTCATTGGATCTGACAATAGGTAGTTAAAGGTGAGCATAGTTAAAGCTATGTATAAATTGCGGTGGAGACGCACGAGGCATAGGGCAAAAGGCAAAGGGCAAAGGGCAAAGGGCATGAGAAGGTTAATGGCATTTAAAACGTATAAGAAGGAGTTGGAAAATTTTAATACAAAAATAATTCGCATACTTTCTTTTTGAAAGAAAGGCTATTTATGATAGAGATAATGACGATAGTATTAGGGCTAGAAGGGACGGCATGGAACCTCAGCGCGGCAGTGGTTAGTGAAGAGGAAGTACTATACGATGCGGAATCAACGTATAAGCCGTTACAGGGCGGTATACATCCGCGTGAAGCGGCGCAGCATCACGCATCGGAGATGAAAGAGGTAGTCACAAGAGCTTTAAGGGCTGTTAAGGAAGAAGGGATACTATTAAAGCATATAGATGCGATCGCGTACTCGCAGGGGCCTGGCTTGGGTCCCTGTCTCAGAACTGTAGCGACCGCAGCGAGAGCGCTCTCGATATCGTTAAAGAAACCCTTAATCGGCGTTAATCATTGCATTGCACATATAGAAATCGGGCGATGGCGATGTAGCACGAGAGACCCGGTAGTGCTATATGTAAGTGGAGCGAACACGCAGGTACTGGCATACCGTGCGGGAAGATACAGGGTCTTGGGCGAGACACTGGATATAGGACTAGGGAATGCGATAGACAAGTTCGCTCGTTACCTGGGTCTGAGCCATCCTGGAGGCCCGAAGATAGAGGAATGGGCATCTAAAAGCACTAACTATGTCCCGCTGCCATATATAATAAAGGGTATGGATTTATCCTTTTCGGGATTGAGCACTGCGGCTAAGGCCGCAACGGATTCGCATCCGGGAGAGAAGGTGGGCATTTGTTATTCCTTTCAGGAGACTGCATTTGCCATGCTTACAGAAGTAACCGAGCGAGCGATGGCACATTGCAGCCGGGACGAGCTGCTGTTAGCTGGTGGCGTAGGTGCGAACAAGAGGTTACAGCAGATGCTAGAAATAATGTGCCGAGACCGCGGAGCAAGATTCTACGTGCCCGAATCCCGCTATTTGAAGGATAACGGGTCTATGATTGCCTATCTTGGTCTGATAATGTACAAACACGGAGACATAACGCCACTAGAGGATTCAGGAGTTAATCCTCATTTCCGACCCGATGATGTCAAAGTCACGTGGCGAAAAAGCGAAAGGTTTAAAAGTTAGCAGAAACCATTTAATAAAGAGTACCATACATACTATGCTCCCACTATATGTCGATGTCTCAGATAAAAGAATAGTTGTTTTTGGCGGCGGTATCGTTGCAGAACGTAAAATACGCCAGATCTTGGACACTGACAGTGCCGGCGGAAAGATGAATATAGAGGTCTACAGCCTTGACTTTATACCGTCGATAGAATCTATGAGTAAACAAGGCGTAATTCGATGCTTCCAATCCAATCTGTGGGAGCAGGATATTGGAGAGCTCGTAAAGGGCGCCTTTTTAATACTCATTTGTACCGATGACCGACAGTTAAATGATCGTATCCTAAAAGAGGCGGCTAAATTTGAGCTGCTTATCAATTATGCCGATTACGGGGATGCGTTTATGTCTTCGGTTATTAACAAGGGCGGATTCATTATTTCGGTCTCCACAGCCGGTAAAGGGCCTGCAATGGCACGATATATGAAGAAGAAGATCGCAGCGCTCGTAGGCGAAAGAGAGGCGAAAATGTTGCAGATACAATCGCGCCTCAGACATTATTTGAAACAGAGGATAAAAGACGAAGAGCAGCGGCGTAGGATTTTGAACAGTGTCTTGGACGATCCGGAATGCTGGTCTGCACTTGATGCGCCCATAGATATTGCGGAAAAGGCTATATTTAGGATTGTAGGTGATAGATATGCATAGACTTGCTACTTTATGGTTTTCGTATAAAAAATGTAGTGTAAAGGAATTGGAAGAGATAGGCGAGCGTTTAAAGCCCGAGATATTCGTAAATGACCCGCGTGTGGATGGATATGCCATTATAAATACCTGTAACCGCGTAGAGGCGTATATCAGTTCGGACAATTCAAAAGCGGTCTTAGATGAGATCCTTAACCACAATAAATTCGATAAATACGGTATTTTCGTCGGTGAAGACGCTTTATGGCACCTCATGCGGGTCGCTTGTGGACTTGAATCGATGATGGTGGGCGAGGACCAAATTCTAGGTCAGATAAAGAAGTGCTACTTAGATAGCAAGAAAGAAGATACAATCGATTTTATTCTGGATATGGCGTTCGACCGAGCGATAAAAGTAGCGAAGAGGGCGAGGATAGAGACGAGAATAAATGAAGGGTCTGTTTCTATTGGTTCCGCAGCGGTTGAGCTTGCAGAATACGTTACCTGGGGGCTGGAAGGCAAGAGCATTTTAGTAATTGGTGCAGGAGATATGGGTACGCTGGTAGCAAGAGCTATATCCGAGAAGAAATTGAAAGCGATGTTTATCGCAAATCGAACGTATGAAAGAGCGAAGGAGTTAGCAGAAGAGGTCGGCGGCAAGGCGGCGAAACTGGACGAAAGTGAGCGGTATCTCTCGGTCTGTGATGTCGCTATAAGCACTACGTCTGCACCACATTATGTCCTGGATTATAATTTGATGAAACGGGTAATGGAACATCGTATAAATGATAACGTCCTGCTCATCATAGACATAGCGAATCCGAAAGATGTGGAGGTGCGAGTGGGCGATATAGAGGGCGTGGAGTTGTATAACCTGGACAGTTTATACGAGATAAGTGAGGAGAACCTGAAGAAGCGGCTTTCTGAGGTTGATAAAGTAGAAGGGATAATAGATGAGGAGGTGGAACTATTTAAAAAGCTTTTGAACCGTAAAGAGGCGGAAAAGCTTATTGCTATGCTTTATGAACATGGCTCGCGTATAAGAGCGGAAGAGAGAAAGAAAGCTATACACTATATAGAGAACGGACGAGACCCAAAAGAGGTATTGGATGCTTTCTCTCATGCGGTACTATTTAAAACGCTTCATGCACCTGCGATGATGATCCGGAACTACATAGAGAAACGAAGTAGCGTCACCGAAGAACGATGTGATGAGTGCGATAATGGTGTCGGCGATTTTATCGATTTCCTCATGGTTGAGTTCGAGAAGGTTTTGGAAGACGAAAAGAGGAATTTGTAACAATGCAAGGGCGTTTATGATGTTCGTTTAGCTCAATTTTATAACCACAAGATTAGGGAACTCACGAATGATAATTTACCAGAACGGTATCTAACATTTTCCAATGATTTTTTTTTGAGACGCAGATTAACGCAGATTTATTTTTTTTCTGTGTTAATCAGTGTTAATCAGTGTCAATAATTGATTTCATTTTGTTTTGTTTTGTTCTTTAGCTATACAAAGACTATTTATATGTATTATGTCTCGTTTTTATACTAACCTGCGAGTTTCAAGGGTAGTTCTAATCGCCGCGATATGCGTTTTTAGCACGCAATTT
>QBUN01000343.1 GCA_013180565.1 Candidatus Methanophaga sp. GoMg3.2
GACGTATATACACGGTATAATTGACAACGATGGATTCCGACAAGCTTTTTTGGACTACATAAGAAAGAAGAAAGGATTAGCTATGTACAAGAAGGGAGACAAAAGTGGTGGGATTGATTGGGATATAGAATATAATAAATTAGCAGACGTCATACGGATAAATAGCGATATGAATAAGGTGTATGAAATCTTGAATCGCATTATCATACATGAATGATGAAGATATAATTAATGTAAGAATATGAATACTGAGGCAGAACTGCTAAGCGGATGGATAAGAAAGAAGGTGGAGGAAGCATCTGCTGAGGGTGTTATCTTAGGTATGAGCGGTGGGTTGGATTCTTCTGTAACTGCAGTTTTATGCAAGAATGCATTCCCTAAAAGCACACTTGGACTGATAATGCCCTGTTTCAGTGATCCTGAGGATATAGCGCATGTGAAACTGGTAGCGGAAAAGTTTGATATAGAAACAAGGAAGGTTGACCTCTCACCGATCTTCCTCACGGTCCTGGAAACGCTTGAATCTCGGGCATACGAGGGAGATATTGCAACGGCGAACCTTAAGCCGCGTCTGAGAATGCTTGTGCTTTACTACTTCGCAAATAAGCTGAATTATCTGGTTATCGGTACAGGGAACAAAAGCGAACTCATGATTGGCTATTTCACCAAATACGGCGATGGTGGTGTGGATCTACTCCCATTGGGCGATCTTCTGAAGACCGAGGTGAGAGCTCTGGCTGAGGTGTTGGACATCCCGAAAGCGATAATAGAGATGCCACCTTGCTGGGCTCTGGGCTGGGCAAACGGATGAAACGGAGATCGGAATGTCTTACGAGGTACTTGATGGGGTATTGAAGGCAATTGCGTCAACTGATTTCGCAGGTTGCGATATGGATAAGGTCGAGAAGGTGAAGGACATGGTTAAAAGGGCAGGACACAAACGGGAAAAAACTCCGGTTGCCTATTTATAATCTTTTTACGATATATTGAATATTAGTGCGGAATGTGGGATAGAGGCGAAAAAATGAAAATATCAGGAACGGGAATAGCGATGGCAATCATCCTCATAGCCGTATTAATATCTCATGTATCGGCGGTGGAACATTACGAGGTGAGCGTTACCACCGGTAACACCACATGGACGATAGACCGCACAAAGCTGCCGGTATCTTTCGATATGTCGGGCACGGTAA
Organism: Candidatus Methanophaga sp. GoMg3.2; assembly: GCA_013180565.1. Next base: position 1,194 of record QBUN01000343.1, read on the forward strand.
GTGGAAACGGAACAATGATTCTGAAGCATGGTATAGACCTTGCAGGTGTGCGTAAGAAGGATTTGATCCGCACGCAGCCAGGCGAAGTTACAATAAGTGAGTCCCTGGACCTGAAGTCAACGACAGATCATGTAAATATAACCGCCACAGTCCAGGAAGATAATGCAACGATGAACATAACAGAAGCTTGGCCCACCTCTTTGATAGACGAGACAGAGCTGAGCTACAGCGGAAAAGGAATATCATCCTGGGAGATATATGGCAATAACAACGATGTCATTTGCTCCCGGTTTAGAGCAACGAAGTTTGAGAAGGTGAGTAAATGCAATGCAACCGTATTAAAGATGATTTTTAGTGCTGTGGTAACGCCTGAAACTGTAACAGAGATCCAAGGCGTCGTCACGGGCACTGATTACAATCTAAAAGCTACTTCTGATAAATTCTCGCATTTGGATTACAAACATGAGGTGAAAGATAAGACATCAATAATGGGATCCGAGAGCTACTTCGGTAATTACTCTATTGTAACTGCGATTAAGATGGCTGCGTTTGTGGAAGAACCTAAGGACGAGGTATCGGAGGCGTGGTTACATTGCTCCTGTGGTGACCCATAAACTAAAAAGGGAATAGGTCGAAGTGATAAGATGAATAAAGAAGCGTTAGCTTTTAAAACTTTTTGAAAGTTTAAAAGGTTTTTTATAAATGTAGCGTATCTAAATTAATGGAGAGAAGATGAAAGCTCTGATAAGCGTATACAATAAGGATATTGTAGTAGAATTCGCAAGAGCCTTGAATGAACGAGGGCTAGAAATAATCGCAACAGAAGGCACCGCGAGGCTGATTCTGGATAACGGGATTCCGGTGACCAAAGTGTCCGCGTTCACAGGCGTTCAAGAGATGCTAGGTGGGAAGCTGAAGACCCTGCATCCAACAATTCATGCAGCAATCGCAACGGGTGCGATAGAAATCGTTGTCGTAAATCTCATACCGCTTGACTCATCAAGCGAAAACACACTGGATACTATGGACCTTGGCGGTGTTGCATTGCTCCGTTCAGGAATAAAGAATTTTGAACACGTTGCGGTAATCGTAAATCCAGCACGATACACGGAAATAATAGATGAGCTTCGTGTATCCGGGCAAATAGCTCGTGGTACAAGGCTTCGCCTAGCGCAAGAGGCATCAAAATATACCGTTGCATACGAATCAAAAATCAATGTGATATTAGAGCGGCTGGAATAAATGGACTTAGATACATTATTGCGGGAATTAGAAGAGATACACGATGATTTTAGACTTATTCCTGCCGAGGAGATAGAAGTAGCCGAGTGGGTGCGTTGGAAATGTGAATATGGATGTAGAGCATACGGGAAACATCTGACCTGTCCGCCTTATACGCCAAGACCCGAAGAGACGAGGAAGTTAATAAGAAGCTATGAACAAGCGCTAATCGTGCGTTTTAACGATGTGCAGCCGAATTTGAAGGTGCCGCATGCGCATATCCATCATTACCTCTGGGATGCGATATTAACAATGCACAGTACGATGTTTGAATTAGAACGGCATGCTTTTCTCGCGGGCTATTACAAAGCATTTGCAATGGATGCACTACCTTGCTCTTTCTGCCGTGATTGTCTGCCAGAGAGAGAGAATTTCACTTTAGATCAGGCATCTAAGCGATCCTGTGAGCATCAGGATAAAGCAAGACCGTCTATGGAGGCATGTGGTATTGACGTGTTTAAGACTGTGAGGGCGGTAGGATATGAAATAGGTGTGCGCACCTCACCAAAGGATCGGATAACTTTCTTTGGGTTACTGTTGATTGAATGATTGAAGGCGTGACGATTGAAATAGGGATTGGAAAAGTAAAGAGGGTAGTTCATAAAATAAACATCTTTTATATTTTACGGTTGGAATATAAAATAGGATGGAAACTATTCGCACGGGCGTTTATATCTGCCATTGTGGCGTAAACATAGCGGCGGCGGTAGATGTTAAAGCGGTAGCGGAGTTTGCAGAAGGTTTACCCAGCGTAGTTATTGCAAGAGATTACCAGTATATGTGCTCAGATCCTGGTCAAGAGTTGATAAAAAGCGATATAAAGGATCTTGGGTTGAACAGGGTTGTTGTTGCCTCTTGCTCACCGAGGATGCACGAGCCCACATTTAGAAATGCATGCGCAGATGCGGGCTTGAATCCCTATTGTTTCGAGATGGCGAACATAAGAGAGCAGTGCGCCTGGGTTCACCATAAAGGAGCAACGGAGAAGGCGAAGGATTTAGTTGCTTCAGCAGTAGCTAAAGCGGCGTTGTTAGAACCTTTAGAGCGGAAGAAAGTAGGAGTTATACCAAGGGCGCTGGTGATAGGCGGAGGGGTAGCAGGAATATATGCTGCATTAGAGATCGCGGACAAGGGATTTGAGACGTATTTAGTGGAGAAAGAGCCCTCGATCGGCGGACATATGGCTCAACTTGACAAAACGTTCCCCACCTTAGATTGCTCCGCCTGCATACTCACGCCGAAGATGGTGGAAGTGGCAAGGCACAAGAATATCCAGTTGCTCTCTTACTCGGAGGTGAAAGAGGTAAATGGCTACATCGGGAACTATAAGGTGAAGATAAGGAAGAAACCCCGCTATGTGGATGAGGCTAAATGCACAGGTTGTGGAGAATGCGCAAATGCGTGCCGGCTCCATGGAATAATCCCCAATGAATTTGATATGGGCTTATCGAAAAGGGCTGCGAGATATATACCTTTCCCTCAAGCGGTTCCTCTGGTTTATACCGTAGATCCCGATCGCTGTATCTACCTAACAAAAGGTAAGTGTGGTAAATCTCCGGCATGTGTAGATGCGTGCCCTGCTGACGCGATTGATTTCGATCAGAAAGAGGAAGAGCTAGAAGTGGAAGTGGGGACGATTGTGGTTGCAACCGGATACGAAATGCTCGATCCCGCCGAAAGACCAGAGTATGGCTACAAATACGCTGAGGTTCTAACCGGGTTAGAATTTGAACGGCTTTCTGTTGCTTCGGGTCCTACTGGTGGGCGGATTATAATAAATGGTAAAGAGCCAAAAGAAGTGGTCTTCATCTCTTGTGTGGGTTCGAGAGAGAGGAGAAGGGAGAATGGAGAAGGGGGAGGGGAGAGAGGAGAAGGAGCAAGGAATGAATATTGCTCACGGGTATGCTGCATGTATATAGCGAAACAGGCACATCTGGTAAGCGAAAAAATTCCGGATGCTAGGGTTAGGATATTATACAATGATATGAGGGCATATGGAAAAGGATTTGAAGAGTTTTATAATCGTGTGGTTGCGGAGGGGGCGGAATACATAAGAAAGGAGCTCGAAGACGAAGTGGAGGTAATAAAAAGGAGCGAAGATGATGATAAAGTGGTAGTAAGAACGATAAGTAAAGGCGAGAAGATAGAACTGGAAGCGGATCTGGTTGTCCTGGCTAATGCCCTCGTGCCAAGAAAGGACGCAGATGAACTCGCTAAGATATTGAAAATCACAAAAAGTGGGGATGGATTCTACTTAGAAGCGCATCCCAAGCTCCGTCCTTTGGATACTTTCACTGATGGTATTTTCATCGCGGGATGCTGCCAGTCACCAAAGGATATTCCAGATAGTGTTGCACAGGCGGTTGGTGCGGCAATAAGAGCTTCGATACCCCTGATGCAGGGTGAAGTAGAGGTAGAGCCGTTAGTAGCATTCGTGGATGAGGATGTTTGCGTGGGCTGTGGAACATGTGAAGCAGTCTGCCCATTTGATGCGCTCTCTCTCGAAGCGGGTGTGATGCACGTGAACGAAGTGGTATGTAAAGGATGTGGTTCTTGCGGGTCTGCATGTCCTTCTGGAGCAATTACAATGAGGCATTTCAAAGATGAGCAGATATATGCACAGATAGAGGCGATGTGTCTCCAGAACGTATAATCTATTATTGTTCAATGTATAGAAGAGCCAAAAGAGAAGTTAAGACGATGAAAATAGGCGTATATGTCTGTCATTGCGGAACGAACATAGCAGCGACGGTGGATGTGGAAGAGGTAGCGAAGTTTGCAGAGAGTCTACCTGACGTTGCAGTATCACGCGATTACGTATATATGTGCTCAGATCCGGGTCAGGAGCTGATAAAAAGAGACATTCGAGATGCGAAGCTGGATCGAGTGGTTGTTGCTTCTTGTTCGCCACGCATGCACGAAGTTACATTCAGAAGGGCATGTGAGGAAGCAGGCTTGAATGCATATTGCCTGGAAATGGCAAATATACGAGAACAGTGCAGTTGGGTCCATTCAAATAGAGAAAAGGGAACAGAGAAAGCGAAAGAGCTGATTGCAAGTGCAGTTGCCAAAGCATCCTTGTTAGAATCTTTGGAGCCTATGCGTGTGGGTGTAACACCATCTGCACTGATAATAGGTGGCGGTATAGCAGGGATACAATGTGCACTTGATATTGCCGATGCTGGTTTCCAGGTATATTTAGTAGAAAAGGAGCCATCTGTGGGTGGGCACATGGCACAACTTGATAAGACTTTTCCTACTTTGGATTGCTCTGCTTGCGTGCTCACACCGAAGATGGTGGATGTAGCACGCCATGATAAGATCAAGTTGATTACGTATGCTGCGGTGGATAGCGTAGAAGGCTATATAGGGAACTTCAAGGTGAGGGTAAAGAAGACCCCGCGCTATGTGGACGAGGCTAAATGCACGGGCTGCGGCGAATGTGCAAATATATGCCCGATAAAAGATGCTGTGCCCAATGATTTCGATTTGGGATTATCAAAAAGAGGAGCGGTATACATTCCATTTCCGCAAGCTATCCCCATGGTATACACAATTGACAAGATGGGGGGTATACCGCCATGTAGATTGGGCTGCCCGGCGAATGTGAATGTGCAGGGCTATGTTGCGTTAATCGCACAGGGCAGATACAGAGAAGCAATTGATTTGATTCGCGAGGTGAATCCATTACCGGCGATCTGTGGGTATGTATGCCCACACCCATGCGAGGAAGAATGCAACCGGGTAGAAATTGACGATCCGATTGCAATTTGTGCGTTGAAACGATTCGCGGCAGATAACATAGATTATGATGCTGAAACTGACGATGAAACTGAAGAGGCTGATGAGACTGAAGATGCAACTAAGGAAGAGCGAGCGGAGAAGATAGCGATTATTGGCTCTGGTCCGGCGGGTCTAACAGCAGCATTTTATCTCGCGAAGAGCGGGTATCAGGTGCGAATAGTAGAGAAGTTACCGGTTCCGGGTGGTATGCTCGCTGTCGGAATACCCGAATACCGGTTACCACGAGATATTTTGAAGAAGGAAGTTGAATACATCAAACGAGAAGGCGGGAGAATAGAAATAGAAACCGGGGTGGAGATAGACAAAGACGGTTTTGAGAGACTTAATAGGGATTACAATGCTATCTTCGTCTCCATCGGTGCAGATAAGAGCAGAGCGCTTGGTATCGAAGGTGAGAACCTGAAAGGGGTAGTTCATGGTGTTGATTTCCTACGTGAACTGAATCTGGGTAATACTGTGGAGCTGGGCAAGAAAGTGGCGGTGGTAGGTGGAGGGGACGTAGCGATAGACGCAGCGAGATGTGCTTTGCGATTGGGCTCTGACGTAACCATAGTGTATAGACGGTCGAGAGAGGAGATGCCAGCAAGGGACGAAGAGATAGAAGATGCCGAGGCGGAGGGCGTGAAAATCACATATTTAACGAATCCAAGCAGAATTAGTGGCGAGGATATTGTGCAGGGCATGGAATGCGTAAGGATGGAATTGGGTGAACCGGACAAATCAGGTAGGCGGAGACCCGTACCTGTTGAGGGTTCGGAATTCATACTGGATGTGGATACAGTGATACTGTCGGTAGGCCAGCAATCGGCGCTTGGATTCCTTGAAGGTAGTGGTATAGAGATAGATGGCAACTGGATTAAGGTGGATGGGCATGGTAGAACAAACGTAGAAGACGTATTTGCAGCGGGTGACGCTGTAACAGGACCTGCAACGGTGATAGATGCGATTGCAGGCGGTAAGCATGCAGCAGAGGCAATTGACCGCTATCTGCGTGGAGAGCCATTGCCCGAATTAGATAGTGAGGAAAAGAAAAGGATAGAGCTAGAGGACATAAAGGCGCGACTACCGGAATTGGAGAAGCACGAACGGCGGAAAGTCGCGAAACTTCCTGCTGAAAGAAGAAAGGATAGCTTTGAAGTAGTTGAACTTGGATTTACTGAGACAGATGCGATCGAAGAGGCAGAGAGGTGCATGAAGTGCGGTATCTGTGCAGATTGCAGGCTTTGTGAGACGGTGTGCGAGGCAGATGCGATATTTCACGAGATGGGAGAAGAATTGGAGGAGATAGAAGTAGGTGCGATAATAGCAGCAACGGGCTATGATTTATTCGACCCTTCTTTGGAGCCCAATTATGGCTATGAATATGACGAAGTAATAACAAGCATGGAATTCGAGCGGCTTTGTAACGCTTCCGGTCCGACAACGGGACATATAGAGATAAATGGGAAGACGCCAAAAGAGGTGGTGTTTATAAGCTGTGTAGGGTCGAGAGAGGGTGGCAAAGGGCAAAGGGCAAAGGGTGAAAGAGCGGGTAATGAATATTGCTCGCGAGTATGCTGCATGTATATAGCGAAGCAGGCGCATTTGGTGCGGGAGCATATTTCGGATGCGAATGCGACTGTGTTTTATACGGACGTAAGAGCGTTCGGTAAAGGCTTTGAGGAATTCTACTGGCGAGTGAAAGAAGAGGGCGTGAATTACATAAGAAGGGAGTTAACGGACGAGCTAAAAGTAGATAAGGATGGGAATGGGCAGTTGAGAGTGAAGACGGTAAGTGACGGTGTACCGATAGAGAAGGAAGCAGACCTTGTTGTGCTTGCAACCGGGATTATCCCAAAAGAAGATGTCCGCGAAACCGCAAGGAAGTTGAAGATAACGCAAAGCGGCGATAAATTCTTCCTGGAAGCGCATCCAAAACTCCGTCCTGTGGATACACTTACTAATGGTATTTTCATTGCGGGATGTTGTCAATCGCCGAAAGATATACCGGATACAGTAGCGCAGGCATCGGCAACGGCTTCGCGGGCTTGTAGCATCTTATGCAAGGAGTATGTAGAGGTGGAGCCGATAACCGCGGAAGTGGACGAAACTCTCTGCTGCGGTTGTGCTATCTGCGAATCGGTATGCCCTTATGGAGCAATAGAAGTGGTAGATACGGAAGAAGGAAGAAGAGCAAGAGTTACCAGTGTAAAATGCCATGGTTGTGGCACCTGCGGGTCGAGCTGCATAAAGAAAGCGGTTAAAATGCACCAATTTACCGATGAGCAATTGATAGCACAAGAAAGAGCTGCTTTGGCGACAGAGGAGGTGGTATCATAATGGAAGAGGTGAATTTAATCGGTTTTATGTGCAATTGGTGCTGTTATGCGGGTGCGGATTTGGCTGGTGTCTCTCGCTTTCAATATCCACCTAATATAAGGATAATAAGAGTGATGTGCAGTGGACGAGTTGATCTGGAGCTTATCCTGGATACTTTCCTATACGGTGCGGATGGCGTGTTTATAGGTGGTTGCCATCTTGGGGATTGCCATTACCTGGAAGGGAATTATTATGCAGAGAAGAAGATAGAGATGGCGAAGAGATTGTTAAAGGCGGCGGGAGTTGAACCGGAAAGGTTAAGATTGGAATGGATAAGTGCAAGTGAGGGCGAGCGATTTGCAGCGGTTATTACGGAGTTTACGGAAGAGATAAAGGCGTTAGGCCCGGTTAAATGTAAAAATGAGGAACTGGAAGCGGCATGTATAGCGGCTGCTGATTATAAGTTGAGGATATTGGCAACAAAAGAGCGGGAACTGCTGGAAGAGGGTAACAAGTACGGAGAAGTTTTTACGCAGCATGAGATGGATAGATTGCTAGGGGATATGGTGCAGGAGGATTATGAATCGAAGAGGATACTTTTGAAGTTAAAGAAGCCGATGTCGGTGAAGAAGATAGCATCTGAGCTGAATTTGAAGCCAAACGTGGTGTTCAGACGCATTCTGGATTTGAGAAGGCATGAACTGATAGAAATTCATGAGATACGAGATAATACACCAACGTATATTGCAAATACAAGGGAGGGTCTTGAATGAGTGTTTTGGTTATAGGGGGAGGCTACGCAGGATTAAAGGCGGCTTTAGACTGTGCCAATGATGAAGAAGTCTTTTTTGTTTTGAGGACGCCGAATATCGGCGGGTTTTTTTCTAAGCTCCATTTAGTAGAGGGAAAACATCCTTTCGACATTTTATCGCCCCTTATAGAGCAGATAAAAGAGAATGATAAGATACACGTATTTACCAATTCGGTAATCGAAAGAATGAAAGAGGAGGATCACTGCTTCAGGGTGAGTGTACGAAGGAAGCCAATTAGAATTGATGAGACAAAATGCGATTCGTGCGGCGAGTGTTGGAAGGTGTGTCCGGTTACATCTCCAGACAGGTGCAACGGATGGCTAAGCAACAGGAATGCGATATACACACCCGAGGATGCACTCTCGTATGCGATAGAGCGGGAAACGCCATTCTGTCAAGCTACTTGCCCGGTCAGCCTGGACATTAGGGGCTATGCGGGATTTATTGCAGATGGCAAATTCAAGGAAGCTTATGACC
>QBUN01000419.1:0-8164 GCA_013180565.1 Candidatus Methanophaga sp. GoMg3.2
GTGCATCGTGCAATATCATCGCTAATCGCTCTACGCCCAGTCCAAGATTTACTACGGGGTAGGGGATCTCGTACTGCGCCAGTGCAGTGGGCGAATAAATCCCAAAAGTGGCGACTTCCACCCACCCTATCCGCGGATGATAACAGAAAACTTCCGTCTGTGTCTCGGGCATGTAATATTTCGACCGTTTCTCGTCCTTTTGGAATCGCATTTTTACAAATCCGAATTGTAGAAGCAGCCCGGTGGCGAGGTCCTTACCATCGTCTATGCTCACATCTTCACTGCAGAAGACACAGGATGCGGAATGGTAATTACGTAGTCGTATTTCGTCCTCTCGCTGCTCCCTTCTGAAGCACCTGTCCACGGAGAAGAATTTTATCGGTAATGGCTTTTTATTCCAGACTTCAGCAAGAGTCAAGAACCAGCCGGAGGTCATGTGGCTCCTCAATGTGCTTCTGGAAGGTACAGGCGCGAGGTCTTTTAGCTCCGGAAAAACCGCCTCAAGCACTTTCGTTACTTCCATATCTGCCACATCCAGACTATTCGCCACTTCATATACCAGGTCATCGCCGTCTATTTCGCCCTTTTTATAGCTGTGCAGTGTATTCTTGAGTGTGTCTATTTCATCATTTGAGAATGGTTTACCGAAGTACGAATTCATTTGATTCACTCGTTCATCAGAAATGCCAATGTCCGGGCGAGGTAAGCCAGCGAGATAATAACAGCGATCTAAGACCGCAAGTGCCTCTTTCCCAAATTGCTTCTTCACTTCCGCTTCTTCTATCGTCACTGGATTCATGACTTCCTCGAATCCGAGCCGCAGATACGCCTCTCTTAGCTTTTGGATCGTTTCAAATACTGGATGTGGCTTACCATAGCGTAAACGTAGCAAAGACCGCGGATGTCTTTCGTTCACTCGCTTCTCATCTGCATATTTTGTTCCCGCTAGCCATGCGGCTTCAAAATCATTGCTCGTTTCTTCTCTTATCTGTTTGGGGTCGAATTTCATGTTCCTTTACAATAGTTCTTTATGATGATTATTAATATTTTTATCCTCGCATCTAAAATTAGTCGAGTCTACACAAAAGGGCATCCTTAAAGTAGTGCAGTATTACTCATTTATAATTGGCACACGTACAAAAACAGATATTAATCCTGCATATGTTTTTAAATACCCTCAAAATGATCCCTTTAGCATCGACTTCACTGTTGAAGAGACGGGTGTGATTTACGCTGAAGTGGAATTGGAAGGGGCTATCGAGGAGATTGGACTCGTCTTGAAATCTCCCACTGGGGAGGTAAAAAGAGAAGTTTGGGTGGGTATGCCGCTCTATCTGAAATATGAAGTTTCCAAAGATGACATCGCTGAAGGCACTGAATGGGAAATATCCGTCAGAAGTGGTCTTTCGGAAATGGGTTATGGCACTCTCAAAATAACATATCCCCGTGACACGACCCCACCAACTATAGCACTATCCTGTTCTCCAGAAAATCCCACTACCGATCAGCAGATTACTTTTATCGCAACAGCATCGGATAGAAGTGGAATTGATAGAATCGAGATATTGGTGAATACAGAAACGGTAGAAGAATGCTTTGAGTCAAAATGTACCTACATTGGTGGACCTTATCCTGCTGGGACCTTTGTGAGTTATGGTGCTAATGCCTACGATGGGGCAGGTAACAGAGCGTGGACGGACTACAAGAGTGTGCACATATCAGAGCCAATGGATATAATCCCTCCTACCGTAATAGACAATACACCAGTCGGTACAGATGTCCCTGTTAGAACGGAAATAACCATTACATTTAGTGAGTCAATGAACATGGAATTGACAGAATACGCATTCTCTATGTATGATTCTGGAGAGTCAAGAGTACCTGGCAATTTTTATTGGAAAGAGAACATGATGATCTTCAAGCCGCATTTTGATCTTGATCACGACACAGAATACATTGTAAATCTGGAAGGAGGGAACTGGGGAGCAATGGATTTAGCAGAGAACATCCTGGTAAGATCATACAACTGGGGATTTAGAACAAGCTCTCCTGAACTCCTATCACCGGCCGCTATAATATCTGCATCCGCAACGCAAATAAAAGAGGGAGAAGGCATATCATTTGATGCAGAAGCGTCCAGCGACCGGGATGGTGAGATCGTTTCTTACTATTGGGACTTTGGTGATGGAACTACTGACACGAGAATAAATGTAGAACACGTATATTCTCATAGCGGGCATTATACAGTCGCACTCACGGTAACAGATAACAATAAGTTATCTGACACCGACACAGAGGATATAAGCGTTACTATACCAACTCTTTCTGTTTCAATCTCTACAAATCCTGTGCTTTCTGGTGAATCAGAGGAGATAATAATTCAGGTCTTCTCAGACGGCGATAGCATAGATGGCGCTGATGTGTTTCTCTCGTTCTCAATTGGCAGTCTCCACCCAACTGAAGGGAAGACTGATGAAGATGGCGAATTTGTTTCTACTTATACCGCTCCACCGGTGTCTACCACTCAACGGTATACTATTTCTGCCGCTGTGAAAAAAGAGGGATATGAGGGAGGAATTGTTTCAGTTTCAGACTCGATTTTTGTAGTGCAACTGCTGACCACTACACCAGCACCTGTGGTTACACCAATTCCAATGCCTGAAGAAACTCCCACTCCTGCACCAACGCCACCTCCTTCACAGCCAATCGTTCCGATTGCGATAGCGGCGATAGCAGCAGTCACTGTTTTAATATATATTCTCAAAAAGCTGCCAAATGAGAATACAGATGAAGAAGAAGAGCATTACAGTTCAATATCCGCAAGTTCTGATCCGGACGGTGCTGTGGTTTTATTAGATGGCGCATATCAAGGTATATCTGCAATAGCAATGGATAATATCCCTATAGGCCCCCACATTGTTCTATTTGCAAAATTCGGCTATTTCAAATGCGAAAGAGAAGCGGTAGTTAATGTAAACCAACCAACCTATGTTCATTGCGATTTGACTGAAATACCAGGGCTAAAGCTGAAACTCTCTGCGGAACCTACCAAAATCCCGGCTGAGGGGGTATCGGAATCACAGATGACGATATGGATAGAGGATAATAATGAGAATAAAATTCCTGTCCCCGTAGATGTAACGGTAGAGTTAAGAACAAACAGAGGAAAGATAGAGCGCCAGATCAAGATACTCGCAGGACATGCTTCTGCCACAGCAACCCTGACATCCTCCACGGACAAAGGAACTGCCACGGTAGAGGCGAAGGCAGAATTTTTGAAGGGCAGCACAACCGTTGAATTTTTGCGCTCTACATAAAACTTTTTGCTTGCAAAAAGCCTTTTTTATTCTTAATCCAAGAGATATTAATAAAGATTATGACTGTTGATATTGGTATTAACGCGCTATCTGAATGTATCACGGTGATATTGACGGCGATGACGCCAGTTGGCGAACTCCGTGCTGCTATACCCTTTGCAATAGGTTATTATAATATGGGCTACGGTGAAGCTTTTGTCCTTTCCGTAATAGGGAATATGCTACCCGTAATACCGTTACTTCTTTTTCTCGGCCCTGTTTCAAATTGGTTGCGAAGATACGCTATCCTCGACAGGTTCTTTACTTGGCTTTTCGCACGAACAAGGAGACATAGCCAGAGGATGGAGAAATACGGCGCTCTGGGTCTGATCCCTTTTGTTGCCATTCCTCTTCCTGTGACGGGAGCATGGACAGCATGTGCAGTTGCTTTCGTCTTCGGCATTCGCTTCCGATACGCATTTGTTGCTATTCTCGTGGGTGTGATGCTCGCGGGTATAATAGTAACGCTGTCATGCCGTGGTGTTTTGAATGTGATGGATCTGATGGGAGTGTGAAGTTCATGTGCATTTACTCAACATCAAATGTACGGAAATCCTAAACAAACGCGCTTTTGCAGAATACAACTATTGCTTCTTTTTCTTAAATAACGATGGCAAATGGATTACATACGAGCCATTCTCCTTCATCTTCATTACTATCTCCTTCCGCTCTAACAACGCATCCAGATTGAGTTCGTATATGCCAGGGCTCAAAATCTTTAAGCTTTCTATCTTATCCACCTCTAGGGGTACTTTATCTTCTACTTTTAGCTGGTCCACCAGGTCCGTTGCACTTGCTTCTTTTCCCTTCCTTATATAGAGAAAAAGATTCCCGCCACACTCAGGACAGCCATTCAGCATCTCTTCTGTTATCTTTTCGAATTCCTTACCACATTTCAAGCATTTATGCATCTTTATTTTAGATTAGATTGCGGAAATGATCGCACTTATTAAGTCTTTATCCTTCTTCGTCGTGTGCATCATCTTCGCAGGTCCTATAACAGTTAGTCTTGTCTTCTTTCTTATATTCAAAAATCCCCGCTTAGAAGGATAGCCACTCATCTCTATGCCAGAAAAATCATCGTCCACCTCCGTCATTGTAAGCTCTATCAGTTTCATCTGCTCCTCTGACGTCAGACCGCCTTCCAAGACCACTATATTACCCGACTTTACACCGTCCAGTACAAATCTTAACTTCTCAGTCGAGGTCATCGAATTTATTTTGTCTTCCGAAATAAGATTCATTTTTATTTCCATCGTGTAACTCCCTCACCGGAATCTCCGCGCCATTTCCTCATATAAGTCCAGCATATTCTCGCCCTTCAGTGCTGATATTGGTATGACTGAGTGCTGAGGGAAAGCATTTGCTATCCTTTGTGGCGTGGCATCCACAAGGTCTACCTTATTTGCAGCGATAATAATCGGGATACCCCTTGCTTCCATGTTCCCGATGATGATAATATTAGTTTGCGTATACGGATCTTCGGTAGAATCCATCAGAAGCACAACGCCGTCAATATCGTCGAGCCATTTTATTGCCTCTATAACGCCTTCCGTCGCCTCTTTCGCCCTTTTTTTCGCCTCATCCTCTTCCAAACCATAAGCCATGAACTCGTGAAAATCTATCTTTGTCGCTAATCCCGGCGTGTCAACCACATCCAGCTTCAGCTTCGCTTTTCCTCGCTTTGGCTTTACTTCTGGCCCGGAATTCAAATCAGGGTTTGGGTTTTCCAATGACTTAGCTTTCAGGTCTATGATAACTCCCTCTCTCCTGACTGCCCTTCTTGTCTCATGGGGTACCTCTGTGGCTAGCCCCACATCTTCGTTCTCATCTACAAAAGTATGGATTATCCTATTAGTCAAAGTGGTTTTCCCAGCATTCGGCGGTCCGTAGATGCCGATTTTCGCCGTCCCCCTCCGGAAAAACAAAGCTCTTCTTAGCCGTGTTAAGATGCTCTTCCACCTTCTCTTCGACTTCATCTTTTCTTCCATCCTCTCTTTTTTATATAATTAAATCTTTCTACTCGATTGATGATACTGCCAAATTTGATTTATAATGCATTACGCCTTACTCTTTCATTATACATAGATAGTTATTATTAAATCTAAATATTTCGCAAGGTGGGGCTAGCAGCCGAAGAGGAGGAAAAATTGTATAAGAAACCTGAAGGTACAGAAGAAGTAATACGTGTGCGTATTCCGGATAAAAGAAGAAGGGAAGTGTTGGCGATAGTAGAGAAGATGTTAGGCGGGCGAAGGGTGACCGTGCAGTGCCTGGATGGGAAAGAAAGGATGGCCAGAATCCCGGGCAGATTAAAGAGAAGACATTGGGTAAATGTCGGAGACGCAGTAATAATAGTTCCCTGGGACTTTCAGGATGAAAAGGCCGAGCTTATCTACAGATATAAAAGGCCACAAATGGAATGGTTAAGAAGGAAGGGCTATTTGAAGTAGAAAAATGGCTAGAAAGGGAAGAAAAGCCATTACCTAAAGGTAAAAGAAAGAATAAGGATTATCGTGATAGAAAAACTGAGCTGTCTGTTCTTGACATTCCCACGTTGGAGACACTGTATAAATTCACGAAGCGGGGATTATTAAAAGCGTTGGGTGGTCCTATAAGTAGCGGTAAAGAAGCGGTTATATTTCATGCTATTGGTGCAAAAGAGGAGGAGTTAGCGATAAAGATGTATAAAGTAAGCACCTCCAACTTCAATGTCATGCTTGACTATATTATTGGGGATCCGAGGTTTGAGAACATAAAGAAAGACCGAAGAAGTATCGTATCTGCATGGGCACGAAAAGAGCTAAAGAATCTCAAAAGAGCTTTTGACGCCGGGGTTGAAGTACCAAAGCCAATTGCTGTTGACAAAAATGTGCTGATAATGGAGTTTATAGGTCGGGACGGGGTAGCAGCACCAAGATTGAGAGATGTTCCCGTGGACATACTCAAAACTGATTTTGAACTAGAAGAGCTCTTTCTTCGCATCATTTCCTATATCCGGATCATGTATGAGAAGGGGACGATGGTGCATGCCGACCTCAGCGAGTTTAACATATTGATGAAAGGGTATGTGGAGCGCGAATTTGAAGGTGCTGAAGTTGAGATAGAACCGGTAATAATAGATATGGGGCAAGCTACGCTTTTGCAGCACCCTAATGCCGATGCGTTCCTCCTGCGTGATGTGAGAAATATCGTTACATTCTTTAACAAACTCGGCTTAGATTGCTCATTCAATGAAACAATCCGGCTGATAAAGCGATAAGATCATCATTTTTATAGTATAGAAATGAATGGGAAAGAGAAAATAATAGAGACGGCTGTATGTCCTTTCTGCGCCTGTCTATGCGATGATGTGGTTATTTCTGTAGACGTAGAGCGAAACAGAATAAAAGAGATAAGAAATGCTTGCACATTCGGTGTTGAAAAGTTCTTATCGGCGGAGAATGCCGAGCAAAGGCTAAAGAAGGCAGTAGTAGACGGTAAAGAGACAGATTATGAAGATGCAATAGAAAAGGCGGTGGATATACTAAATGCTGCGAATAAGCCCCTTATCTATGGGCTTGGCAATAGCGGCTATAACGCTCAGCGAGTAGCGTTAGAAATAGCGAAGCTAAAGAAGGGCGTATATGACGTCACGGAATCAATCTGCCATAATCTTCTGTATTTGGAATTAATGAAGAAGGGCCCTTTTTACTATGCTCTGCTGGATGAGATAAGAGACAATGCCCAGGTCATCATTTACTGGGGCGCTAATCCCGTTGTGTCGCATCCAAGACACCTTTCCAGGTACTCTGTATATCCGGTTGGAAGATACGCAATGAAGGGTGTGATGGATAGGGAACTGATTACTATTGATGTGGTTGATAGCGAGTTGAAGAAGATCTCAAGATGGTTCTTGCGGGTGAATCCGGGAGAAGATGCAGAAATAGCGGATATTATGCGGCGGCTGGTAAAAGGCGAGTTGTTAAAAGAACAGCTAACGGGCGAGAGGGACATTGATACGCTAAGGAAAATGGCAGACCTGCTGAAGAAGGCATTTTACGGTGTTATCTTCGTGGGTCTTGGTGTCTTATCGAGTGAAAACGGATCAAAGAGCATTGAAGCGATTTTAGCTCTCGTTGATGCGCTAAACAAAGAAGGCGTAAAATTCGTATTGTTTCCAATGAAGGGCCATTTTAATGTGCTCGGTGCCGTGAATCTCTTGTTACGTGAGACCGGTTACCCATTTGGCGTGGATTTCTCACGAGACACTATCTTTGAGCCGGGAAAGACAACGGTTTTGGATGTGATCGCTAGGGGGGAGATAGACGCCGCGTTGATCATAGGTGCAGACCCTTTTTCTTCGTTCCCTATGCCTACTGCGCGGAAATTGCGCGATCTGCCTATAATCTTGATAGACCCTTTTGAAACACCAACTACGCAGTTCGCATCGGTTGCAATCCCCACTGCAATTACGGGTGTCGAGACGGAGGAGATAGCGTACCGGATGGATGGTCTCCCATTGAAGCTGGAGAAGATCGTTGATTGCGAGTATCCTTCGGATAGGGACATTTTGGAGCGGATACTTAAAGGGGTGAAGAAATCATAGAATCACAAATCGGAAATAAATGTAAATGACCGAACTAACGCTTTCAGGGACAGTAGTATATGGCGATGAATTCGAGGAAAGGGCGGGGTATGTGGTAATAGAAGAGGGGGATATAAAAGAAATCGGTGAGGGGCAGATAGAATCAGCAGTAGAAGGAATTATAATTCCGTCTTTCGTCAATGCACATACACACATCGGCGATTCGGTAGCAAAAGAGCCT
>QBUN01000419.1:9018-11115 GCA_013180565.1 Candidatus Methanophaga sp. GoMg3.2
AAGAGCGACACGTGATGATATTGCGGCGATAATAAAAGAGGGGATAATCGTGAAGTTAGGTTGTTAGATAGAAATACGTAAGTTATTCATTTTATATTTCATTTACTTCAATGATCATTTTAACTTTTGTAAAATAATATTTGCTATTCGCAAATCATCTCGTGTATTAACATTTATGCCAAGTAAAGGATCATTAAAGACAAAAGGTATCGTATCTTTAGAACTCGTAACCACATTGATGCCACAGGAAACGAGTTCTTTACCTCCATGCTCGAACGTGTAGCTTGGTATTACCTTCTTTGGCACTATCTCCCGGGGAACCGCGCCTGTGATGCTGGTGCGGTGCGAGGAAAAAGCGTCTAGCATCGCATTAATATGCTCAGTTCTTAAAAACGGGAGGTCACATGCAACTGATATGAATTCGGGATAACACAGGAGCAGATATTGCAAATCTTCGTGATAACCCGCCCCGGGTGTTGCTACTGTTTTATATCTTATGTGTTTGCAATACGCCTCTGTTTCTGGTGTGTTGTCTGTGATAGCCACGATAAAATCCGCTACTCTTGATTTGGAAACGCTCTCGACAACCAAATCTATTAGTCGCTTTCCACCTATCTTTGTAACGGCCTTCTCTCCCCCTTTATGCCACCCCATTCTGCTGCTCTTACCACCTGCAAGGATTATCGCAATCATTAAATAAAACCCCAAATTTTAATTGCTTTCTGAATAGTAAAATTTATATCTTTATAGCTCAATTATACAATGAGGCTTGAGAATGGGAATAAAATCATCTGCGGAAATAACACAGATACTAAAAGAGAAATGGGATAAGAGCAAGAATAGAGAAGACTGGAGAGTACTATCCGGACGAAATCCAAAAGGTCGGTATGACATGTTCATCTCCAGCTCTGAGCGTATGTGGCAGATAAAAATTGAGCATACGGGACGTAATGAAGCGATGGGATTTGGCTGTGAAGTAGGGAAACCCGATGACGAAATAGGAAAGCTTATGGTTGCAGGCGCGCCAGTTCCTTTCGGTTTGATCTCGCCTCAAAAGGCCGATCCAGCCATTATAATGGCCGGAGTGCAGCAATATTCCTCTGATTCTGCTAATGCGCTTTCTACTGACTATATCTCAGAAAAGCAAGCGAAGCTGGATGAGAAGTTGGACCTGGAGATAGAGCGAATGAATAGTGACCCAGTGTTAAAAAGAAGGTATAGAGAGCAGAAAGAGCGGGAGAGAACCCCTTATTTGTGATGGTGTTGCATGTAAACAAAAAGGGGATAAGAGTACTTGGTATTGCAGAAAGCTTCAAGCGCGGAAAAGAGAAGTCAGTGCTTGCCGGTGTCGTTATGCGATCAGATAACATTATAGACGGCGTTGCTTTCGACCGTATAGCCGTAGGCGGAATGGATGCTACCGCCGGGATTTTACGGCTATTCACCTCTCTTCAGCGAGATGATATAAACGTGATGATGCTAAATGGATGTGTCATCAGTTGGTTTAACATCGTGGATATAAAGACGGTATACAAAAAGCTGCATATCCCGCTAATCTGTGTCACTTACGAGGAATCGGAAGGTTTGGAAGAGCATATAACCAAGCATTTTGCAACAAGTGAGTGCGATTTACGGATAGCCGCCTATAGAATGCTTGGAAACCGTGTGCCTGTGAAACTGCATGATGATTTTGAGATATTAATACGTTTTCTAGGTATGCAAAAAGCCGAGGCTGACGCGCTGCTTAAAAAATCCATCTTACATGGCAAAGTGCCCGAGCCATTAAGGGTTGCGAAGATAGCTGCAAGGGCAATCATCAGAACGAATAAAGAGTCCTTTTGGTAAATAAAGCTTTTCTTACAAAGAAAAGGTTTATAGCAGCACATCTATATCCAACTGCTCTGATAATTCTTTGTACCTGTTCCGGATCGTAACTTCAGTCACGCCCGTAACATTTGATACTTCTTTCTGTGTGCGATGTTCACCACTTAATATTGCCGCGATATAAATAGCTGCGGCTGCTATTCCTATCGGCCCCCGCCCATTGGTCAGTTCCGCTTCCGATGCCTTTTTTATTATCTCTACTGCTTTTGACCG
>QBUN01000419.1:11157-22163 GCA_013180565.1 Candidatus Methanophaga sp. GoMg3.2
GAAATCTACAGGAGAAGCAGGCGTGACTTTCAGATCGAGCTCACGTAAAAGGAATCGATATGCCCTACTTATCTCCTTCTGCCCGACCCGAGACACATCCCTGACTTCTTCCAGAGTTCGCGGCACACCATACTGCCTACAACTAACATACAAGATCGCAGAGGTTATTCCTTCTATGCTCCGCCCGCGAATTAGATGTTTCTTCATTGCCTTCCTATATAGCATAGATGCCGCCTCACGGATATTTATCGGTAATCTAAGCGCACTTGCCATCCGATCTATCTCAGAAAGTGCAAAAATAAAGCTCCGCTCCGTTGTATTCGCAATGTGAGTCCACTGTTGCCTTTTCTTTAGCTTATATTGGCCCTGACCCGGTGAACTCCAGGTGACAAGTGTGCTAAGGCCCTTGTCATGTATCCGATAAGTCATCGGTGCTCCAACCCTAGCCCTTTTTGACGCCTGCTCGGAATCAAAGGCTCGCCATTCCGGTCCAAGATCCACGATATTCTCGGCTATTACCAGTCCACAATCAGCACAGAAAAGCTCTGCTTTACCATAATCTCTTACCAAGTTCTTAGAGCCACACTCAGGGCATTCTTTTAGCTTCTCTTCAGCGTCAGCTTTAGCTTTATCCCCTCTCCGTCTATTTCCATCATACTTCCCCTTTTCCTCAATACACTCTGGGGACACCATTTTTATTTACTTTACTCCTTAGGCATATATAAATGAACCGTTTTCCAAGATCGTCTCACGTAAGCGGGAATATTGTCCAGCTCTTTCCCTTTTAGTAGCCCTTTTAGAAATTGAATGGTTTTCAGGTCCGCAGGGTATCCACTTCCTATCTCTGCTCCTATCTCCGTCTCAAGCACTCTTATAGATCTATCTCGGTGTACCTTTGCAACTATTGATGCTGCGCTGACAACGGGGTAGTGATCATCCGCTTTCCACTCAGAGATTATTCCGAGCTCCTTGACCCCCTTGTAGTTCGACTTAAGATTAGCCGCGAACCGCTCGGGCTTTACATCCGCAGCATCAACAAAAGCCCGGGCCGGCTGAAAATGGTTGATCACTTCGGAAAAGAGCTCGACCGTGATTTCATTTAAAGTACGCTCGTCTCTAGCTTTATCTATCTCGCTTGCAGTCATCTCCACGACATGAACCTCGGTCGCATCTTCTATAATTTTCGCTAGGTATTCTCTTCTCGAAGCGCTCAATCGCTTTGAATCTTTCACCCCGATCTCTTCCAGCCCATCATAATTTGAAACACCGGCAACAAACATAGACCCTATTACGGGGCCTCTACCAGCTTCGTCAACTCCTATCTCTTTTAGTTCCATCTATGCTTTTCCGTGATTCCCGTCATCTCTTCCGCTCCAAACTCTACCCTTTTAACTTCTTCCAGCTCATTTGATAATCCGCCGCATATCCCCTTATCAAGCACCAGTGTATCCAATCCGCTTCTGAAGCCAACATCCCCGCGGTTATTCCTGCGGGACCCGTTCCGACAACAATTAAATCTTTTTTCATAATCCCAACCACATGAAAATACGATTATTTTATAAGCACGTACTTATTATAAATGCTCATAGGGCCCGTGGTCTAGTTGGAATGACGTCGCCTTGACATGGCGGAGGTCATGCGTTCAAATCGCATCGGGCCCATACATAGTATCTGTAAAAGGGAAAGTGCAAGCAAAAGTCAAAGTACAACAGATGGCGACAATAAGTGTTTTTGTGGCTGTCTCACAATTGATTTTGAATTGTTGGAGAGCCCCTAAAAATCAGTAACAAAATTAAGTCCCTCCTTTTTGCGGACTCAAATGTTCGGCGCGTATAAATAAATCCTTCTTCCGCTTCGAATCCGAAATCTCAACGATATACGCTCTCCCGCGCGTCCCTTTCACCTCGCCCGTCAAGCCGTGGAATCTATGATGTGGCATACCCTTATGAATGCTGGGATCTATACGGATGTGCACTTTCTCTCCGAGATCAAAGCTTTGGATGGCTCTACTTATAGGGGACAATCCTCGCTCCCTCTTCCTTTTGCTCAACTTCTTCCTTGTTCTTTTCCTCTCTCCATGTGAACGTGGCATCTCTTCTACCTCTGCAAATAAATGATTCTTCTTCTATATATTTATGTTTGTGTTTTTTATACGAAAAGGCCTAAATTTTTATTATGAGAAAGATGAGAACATCGCGAATATCTGGTTTTTATAAGCTAAGAGTAGAAGAGCGATTAGAGAAGCTAAGCGATTTTGCAGATCTAACAGAAGATGAGCTAAAAGTACTTGGCAATACAGGGGCACTCGGAGAGATAGCGGACAGAATGATAGAGAACGTTGTTGGCACCATGCCATTGCCGGTAGGAATTGCCGTGAATTTCGTTATCAATGGCAAAGATCATCTGATACCAATGGCAATAGAAGAGCCGTCAGTGGTAGCAGCAGCAAGCAATGCGGCAAAAATCGCACGGCAAAAGGGTGGGTTTCAGGCAGGTTCCACGGACCCGATAATGATCGGGCAGATACAGGTGACTGGCGTTTCCGATCCGGCATCTGCGAGATTCACCATTCTCACACATAAGCAAGAGATTTTAGACAGTGCAAATGAAAATGACCCTGTGCTTGTGAGCCTTGGTGGCGGTGCGAAAGACCTCGAGGTAGAGGTCATTGATACGCTTGCAGGTCCCATGGTGATAGTCCATCTTTTAGTCAACGTTAAGGACGCGATGGGCGCGAATGCGGTAAATACTATGGCTGAAGCGGTTGCACCATTTATTGAGCAACTCACGGCAGGCAAAGTGAATCTGCGAATCATTTCTAATCTAGCAACGCACAGATTAGCATTTGCACGTGCGGTTTTTGCAAAAGACGACATCGGTGGCGAGGATGTTGTTGATGGTGTCATCAGCGCGTACCTGCTTGCAAAGTCCGATCCGTACAGATGTGCAACCCATAACAAGGGTATAATGAATGGTATAGACCCGGTTGTAATAGCCACAGGTAACGATTTCCGCGCGATTGAGGCGGGCGCACATTCGTACGCCAGTATTACCGGGCAATATCTACCATTAACCAAATGGGAAAAGGATAAGAACCAGGATCTGGTTGGTACTATTGAACTGCCCATTGCGGTCGGCCTTGTTGGTGGTGCCACAACGGTTCATCCGACAGCGAAGATAAATGTCAAGATACTTGGTGTGAAGACGGCAAACGAGCTTGCGGAAATCATCGCCGCTGTGGGTCTAGCGCAGAATTTCGCGGCACTGCGCGCTTTAGCAACTGAAGGCATTCAACGTGGGCATATGTCCTTACATGCAAGGAACGTCGCCATAGCAGCCGGTGCGAAGGGTGAAATGATAGATAAGGTAGTGGAAGTTATGGTGAGGGAGAAGAAGGTGAGAATTGATAGGGCGAAGGAAGTGCTATCGGAACTTTTTACATCCACTGGAGATAATGTTCACGTATAAAATCGTAATTCATTTTGACGTTACTTCGCCCTTTTAGTATCGCTCCATGTCCGGGCAGCAGAAGCTCGGTATCCAGTGTCGAAATCGTATTAATAGAGTTTATCAGCGCTTCAGTGTTACCAAATGGCAAATCTGTTCGCCCTATGCCTTTGTCAAATACCAAATCGCCCGAAATCAGTGTCTTCTTATCCACAGCGTAAAAGCAAATGCTCTCTGGTGAATGCCCTGGTGTATGCAGTATCCTCAACTCGGTGTGCTCTAAACTATCCTCAAACACAAAATCCACCTTGAATTTCTTTGCTTCTATGCCTAAAACACGCGATGCTGCCTCTAATAGCATGTCACGATATTCCCATTGTGACGAATGTACCGCAACTTTAGCACCGGAAACATCTTTAAGTGCTGCTGTTGCGTCACAATGGTCAGGATGTAGATGCGTAATTGCTATAACATCTACTTCTTTGGGGGCTATGCCATCTTCCTGCATCTCTTTGAGTAGCAGTCCAAGGTAATTCCCCAGTCCCGGATCTATAAGGACTGTTTGTTCACCCCTTATCACGTACGTGTTTGCATCAAGCACGCCCTTCTCTCTGTACCAGTACACGCCATCTTGAAGTTTCATGTTCTTACTTTAAAAATATAAGTGGGTTATATAGTAACCTAAGTGGAGTACGGGTGCTGATGTTGAAAGCTGATGGCCCTACGTCCACTATGAGCATGTGGATAAGGTCTCGAAAATAAATAAAAAAAGAAAGAGGTAAAAAATAGTCCTCTTTTTATTCCATTAGTTTCTTAAGTGGTGGTATTATCCGTGGATACCCAACGGCCATCATGTGACATCCGGCAGCCGGTGTTCCTTTTAGATGTTCCAGGAACCCGGTAAAGAATTCTATGTTTACCCTATCAACCTCTTCCTTCTTCTTCTCCTTGTCCTTTATCGCTTTCGTCGCCCTCATAGCCTCCAGATAATCCGGTGGCACATCTACACCCGCGACATATTTATCGAAGAAATCCGCCTGTCCGAAAGTCCTTGCCGGGAATATCCCTACCAGAATCGGGACGTCTACCTTCCCCAACTCGTCAAAGAACTTATCCAGAACGTCAGTGTAGTAAACGACCTGCGTTTGTAGGTATTCCACGCCGGCATTTATCTTCCTCTTCACTTTTCCCACTTCTGCCTTCAAGTGTGCCGCACCAGGTGCCGCAGCACCGCCCACATGCAGTTTCGGTGGGTTATGTATCTCATTACCACCAAGGTCTTTGCCATCATCTACCATCGTCCGTATCAGCTTTATAAGCGTGGTTGAGTCCAGGTCGAATACCGGCTTTGCATCTGGCGTATCACCCAGAGATACATGATCGCCCGCTAACGCCAGGATATTCTTCAATCCTAAGGCACCTGCGCCAAGCACGTCTGATAGAAGCGCCATACGATTCCTGTCCGAACACCTCAACTGGTAAACGCATTCCATACCCGTCTCTTTCTGGATTAGATATGACGCTGCCATACTGTTAACATAAGCGAAACTCTGCGGATTGTCCGTCACGTTACAGGCTACTACCATACCCACCAACTCTCTTGCCATCTCAATCGGCTCGTTGACATCACCCGCTTTCTCCGGCTCTAACTCGCCTGTGAAGACGTACTCCCCCTCTCTCAACTCTCTCATCAAATCACTATAAACTTCGTCACCCATTTTTTTTTATCCCCCTCCTTTACTCATCAAGCTTTGGCTTCGGACCGAATGTAACAGCCATCATTCCTTTCATAGCATCTATACCGGCAGCTAGACCAATCTTTACTGGCTCTTCCATCTCGAACAGACGTGGTCTCTTTGTTTTACTCCATTGATGTGGGTCTCGTATACTTGTGAATTTATCGAGTTCGTCAAGTTTCTCCATTCGCTCATATATCTTCACCCAGGCGCAGTCCTTATTCTCGTCTATTTCACATTTATTACCCTCTCGCACTCCACCACAAGGACCATTCATCAATCCCTTTCCGCACGAAGTCAAAGGACAGATACCCGCTGTTTTGCCTAATTCACACATCCCACATGACAGACATGTCTCCTTGAGATGGATAGGTCCACCACCAACATTCCCTAGTGTATCGTTTGCCGGTATTACGGACTTCGAAATACCCATTTTCTCGTCCATGTATTCGGTCACTATTTGTACACCCTCACCACAACTCATTAGTAAAAGAGCATCGCAATTCTCAAGCTCTTTTCTGTTCTTTTCCAGAAATACCCCACTCTTATCAATTTCACAAGCTTGAATACTGAACGGCAGTGGCATTTTGAAGACATCCTTGCCTTCTTTCGTAAGTTTATCCGCCATGTCAGTTACCGCTTTTTTATCGCCTGTACGATAGAATGTAGCACATCCACCACAGCCCATTACTACTACCTTCTGTTTTCCCCCGAGATAACCCAAAATCTCTTCCATAGGCTTTTGCTCTTCCGCAATCATATTATAACCTCCATTAATTATCCGGAGAACCGGAAGCTATATAAATGTTTCTATTTTTGCGCCCTGGCCTACAAATTAGCATTCATGAACAAAAGCATGTACAGCCCTATCAGCACCAGTATGACTCCCGAAATCCTTTTAATTATCACACTGTACTTATTAAGCGGTTTTAATGTGAATTGAGAGATATATGCAAGTGCAAGTAGCGGTATCCCCAATCCAAGCGAATAGATAGCTAAAAGAATGGCTCCATAGAGTATGTTGCCCTCCACAGCCACAATCGCAAGTATCGCTCCTAGTATTGGACCGACACAGGGAATCCAGATAATGCCCAGTGAAAAGCCGAACATAAGACCTCCCGCGGTACTTCCCGCGTTTGTCATCGAAAATTTCGGGCTTAGCCTTGTGTTTGGTATAATCCTGCGGATATTTTGCGCTATTACATCAAAGAGCATACAGAGCCCCAAAAATATGATTACTACCCCCCCTATGGTATAAAGCATAGTTTGATATTGTTGAAATACCGATCCAAAGGCAGAAGCAAGCACCCCCATCAGAGTAAATGAAGTGGATAGCCCGATAACGATTGTAATTGGCATATATTTGCCCGATTTAGTCGAATATGCCGCGATTAACGGGAGCACGGGGAGTATACAAGGTGAGAAAACGCTTAATATGCCAGCCGATAAGGCGATAAGTGGTAGCGGAACATCAATCATTTCACATATCTCCTCCGGGTCCAAAGCCCGCAGATAAAGAGCGCTATCAGTGCGATCACCACACCAAATCCGGGCGTCTGCATTTGTGTTGTTTTTTGTGTTGTTTGCGGCGAATCAGCTAATTCAAGTGCCTTCTGCATCTCTTGCATCAGCGTATCGGAATCGCGGTAGCCAACAATACGGTGTACCTCTCCTCCCTGTGAGTTCGTGAACACAATTGTTGGGACGTAGCGAATACCATATTGACTATCAAGCTCTCTTGAGCCGATAACGGGAACGAAATTTGTTGACATGTTAATCACCCGTGTATCGACAAGTTCATCCGCCAGCATCGCGCACGCAGGGCATCTAGCGCTAGAGAAGAGTATCATTGCTGGTTTGTTTTGTGACATTGCAATTTGCATACCCTCTTGATCATCATGCCATGCTATTTCCGATTGCGCATTTACGCCTGCAGCAGCTAACATTACTATGATCAGTGCGGCGAAAACGAGTGCGGTTATATCTCTTCTCATTATTCCTATTACCCTCTTTACTTTAGTAACTGCATCTTTTTGTTTATCGGCATAGTATATATAAGATAAGTTTAACAAGGTTAATGGTATAGAAAGTGATAAAGACCATGACACTACCCCTGCCGGATGTGCAAGCGAGCAGTCCCGACATAAAGATAAACTTGACGCGGGTGGGCGTAAATAACGTGAAGAAATTGGTAGAGGTTGCGAGGCCAAACGGTAAAAGACCGGTAATCCTCATATCCGAGTTCTACATCTATGTGGACCTTCCAAGCGATATAAAAGGTGCAAACCTGTCAAGAAATTTCGAGGCAATGTACGAAGTGCTGGAAGAAGCGCTTAACATGCCGATATACGAGGTGGAAGAGTTATGTAGTGAAGTAGCGAGGAGGGTACTCCAGCTCCACGAATACGCTTCTACCGCCGAAGTAGGTATGAAATGTGAATATATGCTAAAAAGAAGAACGCCTGTAATGAAGATTTCCTGCCAGGAGCCTGCAACTATCTTCGCAGAGGCAAAAGCTTTTCGCACCGATAACAGCGACGTGAGAATAAAGAAAACCATAGGTGCAGAGATTGTTGGGATAACCACCTGTCCATGTGCACAGGAACTAATGAGGGATAAAGCCGCGGAAGAGTTAACGAAGAGAGGGGTGGCCAAAGAGGATCTGGTCACTTTTTTGGATGTTATACCATTAGCAACACATAACCAAAGAGGTAGAGGTATATTATCCCTGGAAGTGAAAGATGATATAAAACTACCTCTGGAGCGGATAATAAGTATAATAGAGCAATCAATGAGTGCAAAAACATACGAAATCTTGAAACGGCCAGATGAAGCGGAAGTCGTTGCAACTGCGCATAAAAAGCCCATGTTTGTTGAAGATTGTGTTAGAGAGATGGCGAAGCGAGTAGTAGAATCGTTTAATGAGCTCCCTGACGACTCTATCGTCTCCATAAAGCAGATAAACGAGGAGAGTATTCATCAGCATGACGCCGTTGCTGAGCGAATTGCTTCTATCGGCGATCTGCGCAGGGAGCTAAAAGAAAGCGATGCCGGGGTGGCCTAGTTGGTTAGGGCGCTGAACTCATAATTCAGAGGTCGCGGGTCCGAACCCCGCCCCCGGCATTATCTTTATTAATGCTATTTCTCTTTTTCCTTCACATAAATCGTATCCCCTTCCTTCAGCTTGCTGAGGAAAGACATAGTTGGTGGCGTGAGTGATGGAAATGAGAGAATCATATTGGCGCCATCGAAGGACTCCCCCGTGGGCCCATACTCTTTGCTGTCATTTAATCGTATACCCATTACCCCGCAATTCGCTCTGGACATGTTTGTAACGCCAAGTATGCCCTTTTTAACTGCCCCTTTTGGTAAATTCTCGGGCACTAGTGTCCCTGCTTCTTCGGAACTGCCCTTAAATAAAATCAGCATGCCAGGAACGCTAAAATGCACATTCAGCTTCCCTATTGGCCTGTTAATTAATCCCGTAACCTTTCTGAAATACCAAAGAGTCCTTGGTGCTTCTTCATGAAATAATTCCACCTCAAGCACCGCCTCACTTTTGACTCCAACTGTCCTTACTGAACCAATATCCATAATATCCATTGTCAACGCTGGTGACTGGTCTACAACTACCGCGTCATCATCTGTATTCCCCTCTCTCACCTGCTCAATGTTTTCACGCTCAAAAAAGGCTTCCACTTCCTTTTGCGTATGCCCCACCAGCATCATCCACTTCGGCTCAGTCATGGTGTAAACAGTATCACCCTGCTTTGCATAGTCTATCAAGTCCCCACCCTGGATTATCTCGCCAAACACGTTATGAGATGTGTGCGGTAGTCTGTTCCCTTTATATGCATACACTTTCCCCTTCTCTGCTCCATCATTTCTTACCGTCAGGTAATATTTCGACCGATACTGAATATTCTCAATGGGTAAACTAAGCCCTTTTAGTGATTCAGAAGCTAAATAACTATTCGTATAATTATCTATGTTGAAGGTACCATCTCGCGTGAGAGATAAGAAGTGTTCACTGGACATTGGTGCTTCTTGAAGGAGTTTTACTTTTGCATATGTGAATATCTCCTGCCCTTCCTCTATCTCGGTATTCATGTCCGTAGTGACAAAGCCAACTCTCTCCGCCTTTGTCACGATAGGGTTTATCTTCTCTATTTCATCACCTTCGACCAAATCAGAGATAATACTCCGCCCCCTCGTTAGTCTTCCAATTACGGCATCTGAGCCAGTACCATAAGCAGCTTCATGCGCTCGCTTACTTATCATAAGGTAGGTCATACCGGGATCAAAGCCGCCGAATCCAAAGAAGACATCCCACTTCTTGTAGCTATGCTCGCTTTTTTCAACACTTAGATTTGATTTTATGGGCCCAATAGCGGTCATAGCCTCACTATTCCAGCCTATCTTGCCGCTTTCGCCACACAACCTATTATAAACGTCAAGGAAAAAAGAGATAGCTTTTGTATCTTTTCCGCTAACAATCTTTATCCTCGCCTCGCCCTTCGCTGTCTTCAATGAAAATTCGTTTTTCAATTCGCTTCGCTCTTTCTCGGAGATAACCCCTATTATGCTGCCTTGCCTGTATGCCCCATCTAACTCTTCGATAATGTCACCTAACCTCTTGCTTCTGACTTCTTGAGGCTCGCCATTAAAAGTAATTTTCATAATGTTACATCTATTGTGAAGATAATTCTTAAACTTTTCCTTTTTGTTTCATAATTTATCTATGGAGAACGCGAAGACACAAACGGCGAAGATAAAGGTCAAAGTAAAGCAAATAGTCAAGAACTTACCTCTACCTGCTTATCAGACTGAAGACGCCTCAGGCTTAGATTTATATGCTGCTATTGGGGTCCCCATACTCATTCAACCCGGTGAGATAAAGCTTATACCCACGGGTATAATGCTGTCTATCCCTTCTGGCTACGAGGGTCAAATTAGACCAAGAAGTGGCATAGCCTTAAAGTACGGGATTACCGTCTTAAATACCCCCGGGACTATTGATGCTGATTACCGAGGGGAGGTAAATATTATTCTTATCAATATGGGCAAGCAAACCTTCCGGATTCATAGTGGCGATCGTATTGCTCAGCTTGTCTTCAATCGCGTAATAAAAGCGGAGTTTGAGTTAGCGGAAGAGTTGGATGAAACCCGGCGGAATGAAGGCGGATTTGGGCATACGGGAGATAAAAATAGTGTATAAAAGCTTTATAATCTATCAACTCTTCACCTAAAGAGGATGCTAAGATAAGATAAAATAAGATAAAATGAAAGTGGAATTGCTTAGGGTGACAGAAGGCGGGATAAGTCTGGTTGCCGATGCGTCGAAGGTAAGCGGTGTTTCTTCGACACGAGGCGCAGAAGAGATAATAGCGCTAAATACAAATAACGATTATTCTTCGGTGCTAGAACATATCCATTTCACCTTTGACATATCTGAGATAAGCGTCGCTCTCAGTAGAGAGCTATTAGAGCACCGGATTGCCAGCCACACTGCGAGAAGCACGAGGTATATAGAAGAAAAGGGGTTTGGCTATTATATTCCAGAAGAGTTAGAGCGGGAAGGGGCTGCAGCGGCGATTTATCGTGATGCTATGGCGAGTACTAATGCGGCATACACAAAGTTGAGAGAGCTCGGCATTGCAAGAGAACAGGCGAGATATGTATTACCGCTGGCTTTACACACTCATTATGTGGTAACGATGAATGTTCGCAGCTTGATAAACTTCTTCATGCTTAGGCTATGTGTGAGAGCGGCGCCAGAAATCCGTGCGCTGGCCATGCACATGTATAAGATATGTATGGACG
>QBUN01000419.1:22305-26738 GCA_013180565.1 Candidatus Methanophaga sp. GoMg3.2
CGCGAAGCAGATAATAGAGAAGGAACTGGCCACATAACAAAAAAAACAGATACTTTTTAAAGTCATAAAATCATCTTTAAATGGATATGGGAGAACTCGTGCGAATAGTGGAAGAAGGAGCAGTAGTGTATAAAGATCCGATAGTGCTAGAGGGGCTGCCGGATGTGGGGTTGGTGG
The DNA here is from genome assembly GCA_013180565.1 of Candidatus Methanophaga sp. GoMg3.2. Next base: position 22,483 of record QBUN01000419.1, read on the forward strand.
GCACAATTGCAGCTTCTTACGCTGTGGAGAAGATGGGCTATAAGGAAATAGGATATATCGAATCAGATTTGTTTCCGCCTGTTATGGTAATACACAAGGGCAAATTGAAGAGCCCTTTTAGAATATATGGCAATGAAAACGTAGTAGTAGTGTTATCCGAAGTTGCGATACCGCCAAACGCTATTTATCCGCTGACTGAGGCTTTGGCCGATTGGTTCAAGGCTATTAACGCTAAACTCGTTATCTCGATAACCGGGCTGCCCGCGAAGGATAGGATGGATATAGAGAAGCCGGAAGTGTTTGCCATTGGTAACAGCGAAGATGCGATGAAGAAGCTGGAGGCTAAGCAGGTGGATCTACTGGAGGAGGGTTTTATCGCTGGGACTTACGCAATAATGCAAAGGGAATGCAGCAAGAGGGATTTGAGTGCTATTGCCTTGCTTGCTCAGTGCTACCCCGTATATCCCGACCCCGGTGCGGCAGCATCGGTAATAGAATCAGTTGAGAAATTCTTAGAATTAGGCATAGATGTGGCGGAGTTAAATGAACGTGCAGAGGAAATAAAACTAAAAGCTCGAGACCTTATGCGGCAAACAGCACTCTCTGCTCCAGAGATGCAAAAGGAGGTGGAGCAGGACATGCCCATCATGTATCAGTAAGTAAGTAACTAAGTAAGAAATAAAAATTTAGTAACAATAAAACGTTATAATATTATGGGAGGTGGGAGAAAGGTATAGAAATGGAGATAGAAAGAGGGATAACAAAGGCGATGTGGGGATATGATGGTAATTTAGAGCCATTATACGATGTAGAAGATAAAGGGGCCGAGATACATGTTACTTTTGACTTGCCCCGCGTGAGGAAAGAAGACGTAGAGATAAGTACAACAGAGGATACCGTAGAGGTAATAGCGAAGATGAGCAATACCGTTTGCTGGGAGCGGTGGGGTGGTATCCAGAAGCGAATAACATTTCAGGCATTCAAGAAGCAGATACGGTTTCCGGTGCATATAGACCCGGGAAAAGCAACTGCTTCGTTCAAAAACGGAATACTCCGAATCAATTTACCTAAAATGCGAAGAGAAGTATTGGTAGGCATAGATTAAAACTTTTGTGTTGTATATAATGTACAACTTCCACCTATTTAATTTAGGACGCAGATTTACACCGATTTTATTTCTTCTGTGTTAATCTGTGTCAATAATTAATTTTGGTTGGCTATTATGCTTTCTTGTGAGTACACCGAATAATAGACAGCTAAACCACATTCATAGAAAATCCCAACCATTTCGCAGAATGAGTAATCATGCCAATTGAGATGACGTCAACGCCAGTGGAAGCGAATTCTTTCATGTTTGCCATATCAATCCCGCCAGAAGCCTCCACAAGCGCCCTATCACGAACTGCTCGCTCATTCAGCAACGTTACACACGTCCGTACTTCCGCTGCCGACATGTTATCCAGCATAATTATGTCAACATCCAATTCCGCTACGCTTAGTGCATCTTCTACACTCTCAACCTCCACTTCGATTTTTTTTGTAAAACTCACCTTCTCTTTTGCCCGTTTTATAGCGCTCTCCAGCCCCATCAGCTTTATATAATTGTCTTTTATTATTACCGCTTCGTATAATCCGAATCTATGCGGGTCGCCGCCGCCGATAGTTATTGCTTTCTTTTCGTATTTTCTGAATCCCGGCGTTGTTTTCCTCGTTCCTGCAACCAAAACACGCTCGTTTACCGCCCTTACCTCATTTACACATCTATCCGTTAAAGTTGCAACACCACTCATTCGGCCCAAGAAATTAAGCACTAATCTTTCCGCCTTCAATATCTTTGCACCCGCGCCACTAATAGTCAAAATAATATCGCCACTTTTTAGTCTCGCTCCATCCTCGAATTCGGTGGAGTACTGAACACTTAAGTAGTCAAATATCTGTTTCACTTCCTCTAAACCTGCAAGGACACCTTCTTCCTTCACCTGTATCTCCGCTTTACAAGAGGTATAAGGTACTATCTCTTCGTAATCCTCATGCCCTACGTCTTCTTCCAAAAACGCCTCTATCTCTTTCAGCAGCATTTGCAGTAAAAATTTTCCTTCTTTATAAATAAAGAAAGTTACATTTTTAGTAAAGGTTTCTAGTTACAAAAAAGTTTATGGTGAAAATAAGAGTAGGTGTAGTCGGCTGCGGTTCGATAGGAAGTGAGATATGCAAGGCTATAGACAGCGATGAAGCTAGTGGGCTGGACTTAGGAATGGAACTGAAATTCTTAATAGATACGAACCCGGCAAATATAGATCGGTTATGCAAAAGCCTGACGAAGACGCCAGATATACTAAAATCTGATAACACGGGGTTGGATAGGGTTTTAGATACTGTTGACTTAGTAATAGAATGTGCATCGCAGGCTGCGGTTCGTGAATTTATAATCCCTGCATTGAAAAAGGGTAAAGAAGTGATGATATTAAGCGTTGGTGCACTGCTATGCGAGTCAGGACTTTTTGAAGAGATCGAAAAGATAGCGAAGGAAAAGGGATGTAAAGTGCATATCCCGTCAGGTGCCGTAGCGGGTATAGATGGGCTAAAATCCGGTGCTATCGGTGGGATACACAAAGTGGAATTGACGACAAAAAAGCCACCATCGGGATTTGAAGGCAATAGATATGTGAAGGGGCAGGGAATAGACCTGTTATCAATAAAGAAAGCGGAAACGTTGTTCATAGGCCATGCGAAAGAAGCGGTAAAATATTTCCCGGAGAACGTGAACGTAGCAGCTTCTTTGAGTATTGCTGGGATAGGCTCAGAGGCAACGAAAGTGAAAATAGTTGCCGACCCATCTGCGAAGAAGAACGTACATGAGATTGTAGTAAAAGGTGAATTCGGTAAATTTTTCGTCTGTGTAGAGAACGTGCCCTCAATTGCAAATCCAAAGACGAGCTATTTAGCTGCTCTTTCTGCTATTGCTACTCTTAAGAGTATATCCTATCCAATAAGGGTTGGGACATAAAAATGGATCATAAGGAACTGATGAAGCGATTTTTGGACTTAGAAGACGAGGAAGAAGAGATAGTCGAAGCATGGGCCCTTTTTATTGCGGTACAAAAGGTGTTTAGAGACGCAGAAGCGGGTATTATAAGCAAAAGGGAACGGGATAAAGTGCAGCGGGATTTTATCAAGCATATGCGAAAGAATAAGCTGGGGATGCAGGACGAGGAGGATAAGCTGAAAGCACATGAGGTGGCCATAATCAAAGAAGGCGAGGCTAAAAACGAGCCAAAACCTTTAAGCATCTTTGACATCTGGCTTATAGCGGATTTTAAAGATGTCTGCGCTGCGTATGTGGCAGAGGATCTGAGTAGTGTAGAAGGCGTTCCTGATATGATTATAAAGTTCCTGAGAGATCCATCTGTTGATGGACGAATGAAGGAGCGATTAATAGAAAAAGACATAGGGAGGGGTGAAAAACTTCTGAATACTGTTATTGGCTATATTCCTACGGATGTGCACGCCCATTTATTACTCGTTGAGCTTTACGACCGGGAAGAGCGACATGTAGAAGCAGAAGCGGAATACAAACGATTTCTAAGCAAGACCGACGATGAAGTCGGGTGGGCGAATTATGGTCACTTCCTGGAGAAGAGAGGGCGATATGCTGATTCGCTTGATGCGTTCAAAAATAGTTTGGCTCGTTGTGAGCGTGCAGGGAAAGAAGAGTACCGTGGGTTTTTGGATGCGGTGAAGGACTCTATAGATCGAGTGGAGCGAATGAAGAACTTAGAGGGCGAGGCAGCGATAAAAGCGCGAGAATATCAAGAGGCTGAGTGGTTGATAGAGGATATAAGAGAATTCGCAGAGAAGAGATTTGAGAAGGAATTAGCGAAAGCGGAGGCTGAATACAAAGAGGAGCGGGATCTGGAAGCGATTATGCTAGAAGATGCTTTCGATTTTATAAACTGGTTTGTGTTCAACAGAAAGCTTAAGGATGGTAAGACCCCGGGACTGGTATATGCAGAGGAGAAAGGGCTTAGCAGTGTCCTAATGGAACGGATAGAAGGGCTTGGTAACCCCGTAGCAGGCAATTTTGAGGTTGTCGGTGTGGATCATGCCGCCTTTAAACTTATGGTTAAAGACATGGCAACAGACGGGGAATACACGTTGATGGGCAATGTTCCCGAGCTAATAGAGGGGCAAACGTTTGTTGGTAATATATATCCCTGGGCTGATTTCTATCTTACCGGCGGTGGTTTGAAGGTACA
>QBUN01000342.1 GCA_013180565.1 Candidatus Methanophaga sp. GoMg3.2
ACAGTGGATAGAAGTTTTCGGATGCTCTCTGAAAAAGCGAATCATTTATATATGATGTAAGACTAATATTATCTTGGTGATGTATTGTGGAGATTGCTATAACAAAAATGAGCTCAAAAGGGCAAGTTGTAATTCCTGCTGAAATGAGGGGTAACATTCACGAAGGTGAAAAACTAGTTATCATTGAGAATGAGGGGCAATTGATCCTGAAAAAAATCAGTGACTTAGATGAAACTCTACGTGAAGACATAATCTTCGGTAAAAGAACTGAAGAAGCTCTTAAAAGATATGAAAGGGGACTATTCAAAGAGATAGATGACAAAAACTTCTTAAAAGCACTAGAAAAATGGTAGATATTGCCTATGATCTTCTATTTGAAAAGAAGATTAAAAAGATCAAAGATAACCTACTAAAATCAAAGGTTAAAAAGCAGGTATTTGTATAGCTAACTAAAAAAACCACGAGATTTCACAAGATTAACACAAACCTTTTTGCAAGCAAAAAGCTTTACCAAAAAACCTATTTGTTTTTCTTTTAGCACAGGTTTTCTTTTTGTAAAAAAGAAAAAGTGTTGTGTAATCGGGTGGTTATAAAAAGGAGCTAAACAAACACATATAATAAATCTAATTAACGCCTGACTTCACTTGTAACAACCCTTTTATTTTGCTCTTCTTGCATAACAAGCGGGAATTCGTGATTCTAGCACTTTCAGCGTAAATCCCCGTAGATTTATTATCCCGCCTTGGCAAAAGTCGAAACAATCACTATCTCTGATTCATTAGCAACTAATTTCCTGCAATACAAACCCTCACACGTCTTTGCCGTTAAATTGTAACGCATCCCGGCTCTTACAAAAAAACTGTCATAGCTCGATAAGTCCATGGAACTTGAGATACGATTGAGATGCATTTCAACCTCTTTATCGCATATTGTCGCGTTATACCTATATGCAGGGATGGAAAATGAAAGAAACATACCTTTTGAAACCCCTGCTGGAAGGTGTATCTTACATTCTCTACTCTCTAAAATGCAATTTAATTCTTCTTCTGTGCATCCTCTCAATCTCGCATCATCTCTCAGAATAGGATATTTCTGCTTCATTATCTCTGTCGTAATATTCTCTATCCACTCAATGTCCCTCTTTGTAACTTGATACAGCCTATCTCTAAGCAGATAGCCGTAAATGCTTTCCGTCTTCGATACATTCACCTTCTCCCCAGATAGCGTAACTTCATAAATGTCAATTCTTTGAATCTCTTCGCAGTTGTAAAGCTTTTTGTAATAGTAGGATGCAATGTGCATCAGGGGCAAATGCTGGTCAAGAATGAAATAATCCCCGTTCAATTCCACCGCCACCGCAGCATGCCCTCCTGATTCGCTATCCTTGTACAGTTTAATATTAAGAACATAAACAGGGTTTATATCGAGATTTAGAAGTAAAGAAGCAGTTAGGAGCGCGTAATCGGAACATATACCGTCCCCTTTATTTACCGTCTCAACAGGACTTTGAAGCTCTGTTTTCAGAATCAACGCTTTCATATTATTATACTCGATATTTCCATCCACCCACTTAAGTACATTCCACACTGTATCTGAAGTTGTATTCCCTTTTAAAGGACGAGACAAGTGCTTAACTGGAGCTAACATGGCACCACAAAGACCGGATTTGAAAGCCTCTGCATCAAATCCTTCTCTCCAATTCATCACGGGATTCGTATTTATTACCCTTACTTCATAGCTGTCATTCAATCCATCGCTATCGCTATCACTGCTTTTTGGATTGCTTCCATATCTCAGCACTTCTTCTCCATCGCTTAGACCATCTCCATCGGTATCTGCATTGAACATATCAGTGCCTATCAAATCCTCGTAAAAATCATACAGTCCATCTCCATCAGTATCTCTATTTGTAGCTGATGCAATAGTAGATGATGCAACAGTCAATACTAATGCTACTATCAAAACAACTACAAAAGCTTGTTTCATTTTCTTCCCCCACTCCTAACACATTATTCTCTCCTTTTATATAAAAAGATGTGTAATGCATGCATATGCGCATTTTCCAAAAGAGTAGATTCAACTATATTTAAATAATCGTAACTCCAATATTCATTTCACGTTAGAAGAAACGTTGCGAGATGATTTTGAGAAATATACGAGAAAGCACCCTTCGGGTGCAAATCAATTGTTTGTAGCTAAGGCTAAGCATTGGCTAGCTCCAATCAGCTAATTTGCATCAAAAAAAACTTCGTTTTCTATCGGGGGTCCCTTCTCATACAAGACGAATGTCATTTGTCTCACACAATTTGGACCTGTTGGCGCACATTTAGTCACTTTCGTAATAAAACCAAAGATATGTGATTATCAATATTAACTATCTATCTTCACCATCTCAACTACTTCCATAAATAGTGATGTTATCAAAGTGTATTGGGCCTGAGTATTCTTTATCACTCCAGACGCTTACATACACCTCATCAATCGTTTCGTCCCATCTAACGGTACAATTCTCTGAATTGGTTCTAAAAAATACATCCACGAATATTTGAGTCCAAACCCCTAGTATTATTTTTTCTCTTCGCCAAAGAACCAAATAGCTTTACCTTTTGAGCCCATCATATATGCCATATATCAGAAAAAGCACTCCAACTCTGGTCCCGTGTATCCTCAAAATCATCGTTGTATGCTACTTGAAGAGAATTTTTTTGGACAATTTCGAGTTTTTTTTCCATAAGTGGCTATCTCACAATTGCATTTGACACCCAAAATTTTACTTCTTTTTGGATTTAAAACCCTATTTGCCTTTCTTTTTCTTCCAATTTTGAATTGTTGGACAGCTGCTTGATAGCACATACTCCCGTAAGGAGAACACTCTGGCCCTCCCGAGTTCCCATAATATCCATTTGATACCGTGCCACGGTCTCAGACCCCGTCAGGCTCTCATCACCTCGCCATGTCCTATTAAGACTATCGGCGATGAGAATGCTGCATTCCGTCACATGAACAACGTCGGCCTCCGGGACGATGAATAATTCGTGGCTCAATCCCTTCACTTGCGTTGCAGCCCAGTATCCCATCCCCCTGGCTCCACCACAGCCTGTTACCAGACAGGATGCAAGGTTCAGTTCTGAGGTGGTGGCTAACGGTTAAGTTTGATATGGAAGTGGGACACTTTTGTGTGTGACGGAAGTATCTGAAATGGAGAAAGAAGTATTAATTCGAGGAAGGTTTGAGTAACCGTAATATAGCTCGCTACCTGGTTTAGTTTGGAATAAGAGTAGGACCGTTAAACATGTCTATAAACACAACACCCCTTGTTATGTTGTTCATAAAGGGCTGAGGGAGCTCCCAGATGTAGCATAGAGAGGCATGATAAGTCCGATAGCCGCATTGATGTTTTCTGGAGCGAAGAGGAAGAAAACTTCAAGCGGATAATTTCGAGAGAAATAGGACTTATCATGCCGGATAGTGAGTTAATTCAACGGCATGAGGGCAGGTAGTTAGCAGTTCATAAAGGTATATCGGTCGCTCCACTTTACCGCAAGCGGCCGATATACTATGACTAATTGGCTTATGAGGTTACATGGTATTGAAATCGAATTTTGTAATAAAAAGTGTTATATCCAATCGAGCGTATTTGATAACATAGTGATGTGCCTGAGTGTCCCACCTTCATTCCAAACTCAACCATTAATTATCTAAAAGTCACTTTAGTAGGCGTCATTATTTCGTCTGGCTTTGTGGATACCGAGTGCAATACATCGGCACATCAATGGTATATCTTGGAAATGTTTTTATAATACAATTTTAATCTGACAAAGTCAAGTTAATACGCATCCCGAGTTTATCGGAGGTATCAACCACTTATAAATTTTTCGGTTGCTGTTGTGGCAAGTGTTATATAAAACTCTTACCAATTAGAGATTACGATTACAGGACGTCTCTTCTTAGACTTTAAATCACTGAATGGAATGGGAATTAAAACCATCTCTCTTTGCTTTAACTTATACTTCATTCCATATCTCATCATCTATCGGATTATCCCAGAAATCTAAACTGCTCTCTGAAGCCATAAGCAGGTCTTTGACTTCTTCATCTTCCTCCAGCGGAAGTATTATTATTTCTGCTCTTCTTCCCTTTAGTTTCCCCAATTCTGGCAACTCAATTCTGCCCTCTTCTCCAATCTTCACATAAAATTTTAAAGCTTCCATTTTCCCGCTCCTCATTCATCATCTCCTATTAACAATATCCCCTCCTATTATATTAAATATTGAAGGAAAAATATCTTCCAACTGATTCGATGTCATGCCACCACTTTTTTGAATCGTGTTAGGACCACTTTGGGTTCAAATGTAATTTTCAAAGGTTTCCATCAGTGGGTAATTGTCCCTATCCCTACCACCATATCTGGTGTTGGTGTAAGGAGTATCTCCTATTCCATCCCCATTTGCATCTCTTCCAGTATAATCAGTCCAGTAGTTGCCAAGGTAGTTCTCGCAAGTTTTTCCTTTGTATGTGTACGTTATTTTTGATGAGGACCTCCAGGTTGTTGTAGTTGATTCGTGAGAATCTGCATTATATAAATTGTATATAAGGTTATTTAGGTAAATCACATTGCCTGTGGAATAGTTCCAAAAAATGATTCCTATATGATTGTTTGAGCAGATGTTGTTGATAATGTTATTGTTATTGGAAGAGGACAAATCGATTCCGTTTTGAGCATTATTTGAGCAAAAATTATTCAATATGTTGTTAGCGTTGCTGAAAGACTGGAGGTAAATCCCAACCCCGCTGTTATCTGAACAGATATTGTTGATGATATCGTTATTGGTAGAGGCGATGAGTAGGATCCCATGCGCGTTATTTGAGCAGATGTTATTTGAAATGATACAATCACATACATAATAAAGGCGAATCCCAGCATACCAAGGTGCTACTGCCCGTTCCACCGTAAACCCAGTTATATTCACACAATCTGCTGTTATCAAGAAGACATGGGCATCGGAATTCTTAGCCCAGACAAACGTATCCTCAGGATTTCCAGAGGTTGACTTAATCGTTAAGGATTTGTAAACCCTAACGTTCTCATAATATGTCCCAAGGTCAACGGTAATTGTATGCCCATCTTTTGTATCCAGATCGTCTATCGCAGCCTGAATTGTTAGGAAGTCCTCGTATGTGTTTATATCTATGGCGTCATTTTGGGGTTAGATTTTGTGAGTTCAAATCGGTGCATAAGAATGATTATATCGCGAAATAACCATTTTCTACCCCTTACGGATTCCACTTTGTCGGTCATAATGTAGTGACACGTCCCACTACTATTTAATGCTGTCGGTCATGACCATTCATGGCTTCAGAGGCGATTTTAAAGAAAATAACCTGAAAAATTCTATCCTAAACCTGCTCAAGATCCAACCTTATATTGACGCCATAGGTTTATATTGTGGACTTTGTATTTTTTCTCTGCTCCTTCAAAATAATTCTCAAATCTTTCTATCAATGGATAATTATCTTCATCGGAGAGATAGATAGTGTAAGGAATGTCGCGAATCCCATCTTTGTCCGCATCTCTTCCCGTGTAATCATCCCAGTAGTTGCCTAAGTAATTTTCAAACTCAGAACCGTTGTATGTGTACGTTATTTTTGAGGGAGAATTCCAGATACTGGTTGAATAGTAAGAATAATAGTTTTTTCTATTGTTTATAAAATTGTTCAAGTATAGGGCATTATTGTTTGAAAAAGCAGAGTAGATGCCGATTTCATTCTTTATTAAATTATTGTTGGATATGATGTTACCTTTTGAATCAGAATAGAGATATAGGCCATGCTTGTTATTTGGGTATTCGTTGTTAGATATGATATTGCTTTTTGAGTGAGAGAGGTAGGTGCCATAGTTGTTTGATGAACAGCCGTTGTTTGATATTCTGTTGTAATTTGAATACACGAGATAAATACCATGGGTGTCATGTGAACAATAATTTTTCGATATGAGGTTGTTATTTGAATTCCTGAGAGAGATACCAATCTCGTTGTTTAAGCAGTGGTTATTCGATATGGTGCTGTTATTTGAATCCCCGAGATAGATACCATCGTTGTTGCCTGAGCAGGTGTTGTTTTTTATATTAATATAAGAAGAGAAAACGACTTCTATACCAATGCCTGCTTTGTTTATATACTGATTCTCAATAATGACATTACTACAATTTACGAGTATGACCTGACCCGCGCCATCAGGGATTCTTCCTCCTTTTACATTCTTCCAGTAATAAACAGGTTTTCCATTTACGGTGTTGCTCTCGTCTATGTCATGCGTGTATTCGTCTAACGAATCACCGTAAATAACTAACCCTCCTTCTATTAAGATATTGCCCTTCAGTTTGTTATTATCTGAATCTTGGAAGTAGATGCCACGCCCGTTATTTGAGCAGTTGTTGTTTGATATGATGTTGTCGTGTGAATAGTCGAGGTAGATGCCATACCAGTTGTTTGAGCAGGTGTTGTCAGATATGATGTTGTGGTTTGAGCTTCCGAAGCGGATGCCATTACACCCATTGTTTAAGCAGTTGGTGTTTGATATGAGATTGTTATTTGCATGATAGAGCTTGATGCCATCCCATTTATTTGCGAAACAGTTGGTGTTTGATATACTATTGTTGTTTGAATAATCAAGTTCCATGCCATTTCCGTTGTCTGAACAGTTGTTGTTTGATGAAATACAGTTGTTAGAATAAAGAAGGGAAATGCCTTGTTCGTTATCTAAGCAATCATTGTTAGATATGTTGCAGTAATTTGCATGAGAAAGATATATCCCAGCACACCCCGTGTCAGTTGCACCTTTCATAGTGAACCCGCTTATGTTCACAGAGTCTGCACTCACCTCAAAGACGTGGTCATACCAATACAAAGCCTGAACAATTGTTGAAGAAGGTCCTTTCTCAGATCGAATGGCTAAACGCTTGTTTACATTCACGTTCTCCGTATAAACTCCATCTCTGACGATTATCGTGTCTCCAACCATGGCATTATCCACCGCCCACTGAATCGTTGCGTAATCGTCCGGCACGTAACTTGTATTTGCGGGTAAAGAAAAAGGCGCATTATTTGCGGTTATGTTTTCTGAAGTAAACAAGTCATCAGTTCGGTTTGATGTGTTATATGCCGCATTCACACTAACCGTGATGCCACTAGCGACCATTACCACGGCACATACGAGTGCCAATACTTTCCAGACGGCTTTTTCATCCATTCTCTTGACCTCCCATCTACTGGGCTAAGAGATTCACACACTACATACAAATACCTTTTACCTTGTTCAACACCTCTAAAGCTTTTTACTTAAAATATCTCTTAACTCTTCAAGCTCTTTTAAGGCATCTCCCAAATTTTGCTTTGCATTTTCACATCCATATGCTCGTTCCTTGAGGATATCTTTATTATCTTTGGTTGTTCTATCATATGTTTCTACAATCATTTTGTAACATTTAATTGATTCATTTCTGTCACGAATAAACGTTGGTCAAATCAAATCCTGCTTCTTGAAGTTCCCGAGCTGGATCTCTAAAATATTTTGTATGCATTAATCCATTAGGACTCAAATAAATATTTTCTCCCCACTTCCCTTTGAAATATATCCAAGGTTGGGTTTGGAGCATAATCACATTTAAATTTTGAATATTAATCCATGGACCTTCTCCCCAATGGCAATCCAATATTTGCTTTTCAAACTTATATCCACCTCCAACAATCATTTGTCCACAGTCTGGATAACTCGCATGGCTCCCGTTTGCGACAAAAACAATGGGGTGGTTGCCTACTTTACGCTTGAGATCATTCCATTTTACTAGCTCTGGTGATAGGTGATGTCTATTATATGTGACTACTACTGGTTTCATGCTTCTGTTATCAAGGTATACCGTTATATGCTCCCAGTCACCTTCATGATCTGGAAATTGAGGATGATAGTTGTAAATGTAGAAGAACCAGTATTGGACTGAAATAAGCTCATATTGCTCTGCCTTTCCCATACATATGTACGGTATATTTGCTTTAGAAACACTCGTGTACGTTACATTCGCATGAAGCATCTCTTCCCATAGTCTTATAGCGTGATCAAGACCTGTAGCATCACTATCAGGTCCAAAAGCTAAATCAAGATAGTATTCTGTTGTGCTGTAAATTTCAAGAGACTCCGGGCTTACTGGAGGGCCTTCCATCCTTTTGGCTGCCTTTTTCATTAGTCTTGAATGATTTAAGAAATTCCCAACTTTTGTAGGATAAAAGAGCTCTCCGTCTGAAAGTGCCAAAATTGGTTTATATTCCAATGCTAGATCAACTTCTAATTTATCCGAAAATCCGTCATCGTCTGAGTCTTGTTTATTCAGATCCGTTCCATATTTAAGCTCCTCTTCGTCAGTTAAACCATCACCATCTGAATCAACAGGGATTGCTATTTCATATTTTAACTTCATAGGATCAACAAATTTTTCTGGAAAGAGCGGATCACTTTTACATCCCGTAAACCTACCCTCTTGATAGTTACTATCCCCATGCTTTTGTGGAAGTGCCCCTCTTTTGGAAATGGCAGAATATGTACCGCTTCTAACTCCAAAATGAAGGTGTTCGTCTCCATCAATGTTTACAATTATAGCAATTTTTTGTCCATTATTTACGTGGGCACCCACATTTACAACTGGATTAACATGCATATAGGTTGTCGTAAATTCAGAGTGTTCGATTACTACGCCTTTCCCCCAATTGTGTTTGGATGATAAAGCATAAACAGCTTTAACAACTCCATCATACGCAGCATAAACGTCTTCTCCAACACTTGCCTTTAAATCTACACCCGTATGTCTTTTAGGCAATCCTCCACAATATGTCCATGTCCAGATATCACCAAACCCTAATAAGATTCGTCTATCTTCAATCTCTCCTCTAAGAGGCCAATTTAAGACGGGAATTTCCGAATGTTCAACTTCAGCAACTCCAATAATATCTTCTAACCACCCAGTAGATCCTAGAGAATTTTTCTGGGCTTCTTCTTTCCAGACGCCAAACACAACATCCCACTTACCCTGCATATCCCTTGTGTAAGTCCACTCAGCACTTCCTTGTTGGGTAGGAGCGAGAGCCACAGCTTTAAGCAAAGGAGAATTATCCACAGTGTTGTCGGGTCTTCTTAAACTTAGCGCAGCATAAAATGTCCAAGGAATATTCCCCGTATTGGTGAATTTAAACTTGAGTGTGACTTTTTCGCCCACTTTCACTTCCCGTGGTTCCGCACTCCAGTCATCAATTTTAATTGAAATTGTAGAAGGTTCTTTGATCGTTAAGCTCTTTGTCGCCTCATCTGACCATAACCCCTGACTGTCCTTAACCTTGAAATAAATCGTGTGCGTTCCAACAGACAAATCTGATTTGCTAAAAGATTTTGAAGAACTTAAGAAGCCGTTTATGCGCGACCTCCAATTCCATCCCGCTATCGAATCGCCGTCAGGGTCAGTTCCACGACCATTGAAAGAAACCGTTTGCCCCGGCTTTGCAGGGTTTGGAGATATTGAGTCAATATACGCAGTTGGTTTGCGATTCTTTCGCTCTATTGTTAAGCTCTTTGTCACCTCATCCGACCATAACCCATGACTGTCCTTAACCTTGAAATAAATCGTGTGCGTTCCAACAGACAAATCTGATTTGCTAAAAGATTTTGAAGAACTTAAGAAGCCGTTTATGCTCGACCTCCAATTCCATCCCG
>QBUN01000341.1 GCA_013180565.1 Candidatus Methanophaga sp. GoMg3.2
GGAAATCGAGCACATGGTGAGGGAAGTGGAAAGCCTTCAGGCTATTAATATAAACCATCAAAAAAGAGAGGAGGAACTTTCTTCTGCCTTTCAAGCCAAGGATACTCATATTAGAGAAATTGAGGATAGCATAGTTTGGCAATTGCTGATGAACTACCAAAAAGTTACAGACGCACTATTACCACGTGGAACAAATCGCAGAAGATACTATGATGCTTGGCTGCTTTGGATGAGAAGATGGTTTAACAGAAAAAAAAAATCATTTAAAAAAAATAAGGTTGCAATAAACCCGGATGCTTATGATAGGACTAAAGCTGTAGATATTATATGCTTCCCGATAATCAATTGGGATTTTAGATACCAGAGACCTCAGCAATTACTTTCTAAATTTGCTAAGGATGGCTACAGAGTTTTCTATTTAACTGTGGATTTGATGCCTCTTAATATAAAATATTCGGTAAGAGAAATACAGAAGAACATATGGGAATTAATGCCTTCGATTTCTACCAAATTTAATGCATACAGAGACACTCTCGATAAGGGACAGATAGATTCTTTTATTAGTTCTATTGATCAGGTAAAAAAAGATTTTGATATCGCCAAAGCATTATGTTTTGTCGCATTTCCAAAATGGGAACCGATAGTTTCTAAACTTAGAGATATTCATGGTTGGAAAATAATTTATGACTGCCTCGACGAGCATACCGGTTTCTCAAATGTGGATAATTCGATTGTCCATGAGGAGGGAATGCTAATAAAAAGAAGCGATTTGGTGATTGTTACCTCCTCTCATCTTTATAACAAAGTCAAAGAATATCGAAACGATGTACTTCTGATTCCCAACGCCGGCGATTTTGAGCATTTTAGCGAACTACCCAAAAACAATCTTTTAAAGAATATTAAAAAGCCAATAATAGGATATTATGGGGCTATTGCAGAGTGGTTCGATAACGAGTTGTTGGAGTTTCTCGCTAGTAAAAGAAAAAATTGGAATTTTGTATTAATAGGGCATACTTTTGGCTCTAATATACGCAAGTTACAAGAGTTTCATAATGTGCATTTCCTTAGGGAAAAAGAGTACTCAGAGCTTCCCAAGTATCTCTACTGGTTTGATGTTTGTATAATCCCTTTTAAGATTACTCCTTTAATTGAAGCAACACATCCAGTAAAATTCTATGAATATCTAAGTTCCGGCAAACCGGTAGTATCAGTAAAACTTCCCGAGTTATTACCGTATCATGATTTATGTTATCTTGCAGAGGATAACGAAGATTTTTTAAAGAAAATCGAAATGGCTTTAGAAGAAGAAGGTTTTGAAACAGAAAGGCGTATAGAGTTCGCAAGAAGCAATACATGGAATGATAGATATGCGACCTTGGCTACTCATGCAGAGGAAATTTTTGAAGAGGCGGATAATTAAATGGATATTATATGTTTCTCAGACATTAATTGGAATTTTCTATGGCAAAGACATCAACAGTTACTAACACGTTTTCCTAAAGATTGGGAGATATTATATGTTCAACCCTCTTTTATAGGTGTGCTGATAACGCATCCGACAGAAGCTCTTCCTATGCAAGTTGGGAATAATATACGTGTTGTGTCATTACCAACCATACCCTTTTTTGATAAATCTTCTATCCTAAGAAAAATTAATAACGTTCTAGTTGTCTTTTGGATTCGCTTTTTCATGAAAATTTATGACATTAAAACCCCTATAGTTATCATCTATGAACCCCGGTTTTCATGTGTAGTGGGAAAAATCAACGAGCTTTCAATCTGCTACGAAATCGCAGATGATAGATTGGAGTTTACTAAAGTTCCGAGATGGATAGAAAACAATATTGATTTCTTAATCAAAAAAGCTGATTTGGTTACTGTTGCATCGCAGTATTTATATAATAAATTGGTAGAAAAAAGGAGACACAACATTTTCTTAGTCGGAAATGGCGTTGAGGTTGAGCATTTTAAGAAGGCACGAGGAAATATTGAAATACCAAGTGATATATGCGATATTAAAAAGCCTATCTTGGGCTACGTTGGAACTATTGGGGAATGGTTTGACTTTCAGTTAATTGAAGCCGTACTCAAAAATTCCCCTCTTATCTCCGTTGTTCTAATCGGTCCAATTTTTCCAGAACAGAGAATAGATATTAATCGATTAAAAAAGTCATACCCCAACTTCTATGCGTTGGGTAAAAAACCTTATACTTTGCTGCCTAATTTCATCAGAGCGTTCGATGCTTGTATCATTCCTTTCAAAATTAATGAATTGACGCGAAGTGTTAATCCAAACAAGTTATATGAGTATCTAGCCGCAGGAAAGCCCGTAATATCCACTGCACTTCCAGAGGTACAAAAATATGATGGAACTGTTTACGTAGCAGAAAATTATGATGAATTTCTTTCATATGTCCGCAAAGCTTTAGATTCCACTCATGATTTAGAAAAGTTCTTAAGAATTGCAGATGAAAATACGTGGGAAGAGAGAGCTAAAGAAATGATTGACATTATATTATTCAAACAAAAAAGGTGATGATTAGATGAACAATATCTCTTACCGCGAACGTATTAAAAACGAAATTAAATTTTATGAAGCCCTATATGCCGATGAAAAGGCTAAAAAAAATCTGACATGGGAAACCCCCGCAGCATGGCAGGAAGTTGAAAAACATGTAAATAAACTTATAAGAGATAAAACCGGTTATGATGGCTATATAGACTATGTAGTTAGTGTATGCAATTCTAAATCGAGACCAATAAAAATTCTTAGTTTAGCAAGTGGTGCATGTGGTAATGAAATTGCAATTGCTAATCAATTGAATGTTCCGTTCGAGTTTACATGTGTGGATATTAATTTGCAAATTCTTAATTTGGGCATTCAAAAGGCAAAAGAGTTAAAATATAACTTCCGTGGACTAATCCAAGATATTAATAATTTGAATTTAGAACCAGAATCGTATGATTTTATTTTGGCATACGCATCACTTCATCACTTTATTAATCTAGATCATATAGCAAAAACTATAAATTTAGCATTAGGAGATGATGGGGAATTTATCACATTGGATATCCCAACTCGCAATGGTTATCGTTTGTGGATTGAAACATTTGAAATAATTAAATTACTTTGGAAGATTTTGCCAGAGAAATATAAAATCGATCATACGTCCTCAAAAACTCCAACTTATGCAAAGGAGTATCCAGATCGGGATTATTCAGAAAATAGTTTTGAATGTATTAGATCAGAAGAAATTCTTCCGGCACTTAATAAACATCTGAAGTGTAAATTTTACATACCTTGCCTATCAATTTCACGCCGATTTTTTGATAATATGTTCGGGTTTAACTTTGATTTATCCAATTATCTTGACCAAACAGTTTTAAATTTTATTCTAGCTTTAGATCAATATTATATCGAAACGGAAAAACTTAAACCTGAAACATTCTTTGGAGTATATGCTAAAAAAAAGACAAATATTAAAGAGAAGCGAGTTAGGAGGAAGTAAATGTGAGCCTTGTCTCTATTGTCATTGTTAATTGGAATGGCTTAAAATATTTGCAGGACTGCCTTTCATCTCTTTTAAATCAGATGTATCGCCCAATAGAGATCATTCTTGTTGATAACGCATCTACTGATGGGTCGGTAGACTTTGTTAGGGAACATTTCCCTTCTGTAAGAATCTTTCAGAATAGTAAGAACTTGGGTTTTGCAGAAGCTAGCAACATAGGGATAATGAAATCAAAAGGCGAGTTAATCGCCTTATTTAATCAAGATGCAATAGCCAATAAAGATTGGCTTGCAAATTTGGTGGAGGTAATCGAAAGTTCTGAAGAGATTGCCGCAGTAGCGGGAAAGGTGTATTATTGGGGCGACAAACATGGCAAAAATGCTGTTTTTTGTACGTGGTCAAAAATTGATCCATATACTGCTTCTCCCTACAACTTTACAGGCAACGAACCACAGGCTGCTGTTGATTACCTATCTGGATGTGCAATGTTAGTAAAGAAAGAGATCATAAATGAAATTGGCCTACTTGATACCGGATATTTTCTCTATTTCGATGAAACTGACTGGTGCGCGAGAATAATTCGCGCAGCTTATAAGCTAATCTATGTTCCAAATGCGATAGTCCGGCATGTGGTATCCGGGTCTTTGGAAAACTCACAGATCAAAGCAGAGTATATGATAAGAAACGGGATTCGGTTTGCTTTAAAGAATTTTGACTTGAAATACATACCAATTTTCCTACTATCTTTCTCTGTGGAAACTGTTTTTATCTTTCTTAGAAACATTAGAGAATCCGATTTATGTGAGACCAAATTAAGAATTAAAGTTTTTATCTGGAATATGCTCAACTTGCGAAAAACTTTCAAAGCACGACAAAAAGATCATAGTAGGATCAAAAAGAGTATTTCGTATAATCTTTCACTGCCCTTAAGACAATATAAAATTGGGCGAATTGAACAGTATTTACGGTTTATTGGAAAATGACTAACATTGGTATAATATACTGAACCCGTCCAGAAATAATTAAGATGGCACCCTTTGTAAGGGACTTAGAAAGTTAAGGCTCAGATTACTTTATCTCTAAGACCTTTTACCAAATGCAAAATACAACGTAGATGTTGGCTCGGGTTCACACGCAGAAAAAATACGGTCAAGATAATATGCGCTTATTATTTCAGTAGATGTCGTAGATTAAATGTTACACTCTTGCTCTCAGTAACAAAATCGAATCCTTTTTCATTTCTGACTGTAGTAGCATTAAATGAAATTGAATTATTTGAAACCTCGAAATAATCTTCTTTATCAAATGAATATTGCGTAATAGTCGTAATTTTTCCTTCACAAATTATTTCTCCTACAAATATCTGTTTTTCACTGGTTGTCCATCTAAGGTGCCATCCAAAATCATCATCCTGCCAGAGATAATATGCCGCTTCGTTCGATGCTGAATAAGTAGGTTTACCCTTTGTATTTATCCGTTGTGGAGGTACTAAGCAGTCATTTGGCATATAAGTCAGGCTGTTAGTAATCAGAATCAAATCGATGCCTGCCCAGTTTCCTCTTCCAGTAGTCGTCAAAGAAGCTATATGATGCCCCGAACCCAATGAACAATTTTTGATGCAGATCCACTGCCAGCTATTGAATTCTGCCTTATCATGAAAAATATAGTGTGAAAAATTGTCATCTATACTAAAAATATATTCGGAACCATCGAAATTGTAAATTCGTGATCTAATCCATATGTTATATTTGTCATCAAGAGTAGTGTTAAATGCTTTACTTATGGATTTCTCGGCAGGAGCATATGCACCAGATAATGCTATTCCATTAGAACACGGTTTAAATCCAATACTGCTTTTGCCCCAACCACGTTCGTATGAATTAAATCCAGAAAAACTCTCAGCTTCCAGCCATAAATACTCTTCTGGGTATGTTGGAAGTGTAAATGGAACTTCTAATGGATGTCTTCCAGCCGCACCGATATATATCGTTCTATATTCTTTAAGTAACTCTTTGTTAAGTTTGTATATTATATACTGATTTGTCTGTAATTGTTTAGAATGGTATGGCAAGTCAGATTTAAATGATGTGATATAATAATCAGCATGCCAATTTGAATTTGGTGTTACTTTCCCACACGTATATTTCGCATGTGTAAAAAATGAAAGTGCGCGGCTCAAATACTTAGATTTGACACCACCGCTATCATCAACAATAAACGTATCTGTAGCATTTACACCAATCTTGTTAATCCACTCAGCAATCGGCTCTTGCTCCTCTGAAAACTGTGTATGCGATGACCAACTGATAAGCATATAAGAAGAATAACTTGAAATGATGAATAAAATCGCACAAACAATAAAAATATTTCTGAAAGTGATATAATTTCTAAGCGCAACTATTAGTATGGCTACAAGAAATAATATCATAACCCAAAATACAGGTATGGTTAATCTACCAAGATGATCTATACCAATAGAATTTATCGGAGATAATAAATGTATGGGTGGGTGTACTACTGAGATAAAACAACAAATAATCGTCAAAAGCATTATTTTACTTATATCTCCCCTCGATTTTTTATATTCTTTTATTCCAACAAATGCTAATATTATAAACAAAGGCACAATTGGATCGATATATCGTCCTCTGATATAATCAAACGCATCGGGATTAATGAGATTAAACATAGCTGTATGATGTGCTGTTAGTAACAATAACAAAATCAATAAGGCAAAAGATACAACTGTAAATACAAAAAGGTTTCTGTGTTCTTCAATTTTTCGTATATTGAACTTAATTACTAAAAACAAAACAAATACAAACAATAAAACATGAATTGAGAGAATAAGATAATTTAGGTGTAATAAATACTCAACTATTAATTCTCGTAGCAAATCGGTCAATGGTATAACACTTGTTTTTTGTATTATGGAAAATTCAGCAGCATAGCCAAATACTCCATTAAGTGATAAACCAAAGACGGTAGCATTTCTAATGAGCCATGGCATGATTGTTAGACCGAATGCTAAAAAAACAGCCCATTTTTTTACAAGGGTTATCACTATTTGTTTTATAATAGGGAGTATAGAACGTCGTTTTTTAGTGATTTTCGATTGCTTATAGAATTCAAAAAACTTATTGGCAAACAACGCGATTAGATAGGTGGGTATCAATACTACTCCAATCATTTTTGTCAAGTAGCACATACCAAAAGTCAATCCACATAGTAAATCTATTTTTAATGATGTATCTAAAATCGACTTCAACATTAGAAAGACAGCGAATAAAAAAACAGGTATAAATAAATTTTCACTCATCACTGTAAAAGGAAATGAAAAATTAAATGGAATTAAGGAAATTAATAAGACAACATACAACGACTCTTTATTATTGAGAAACTCTTTACACAAAAACCAAACTGGAAAAACTATCAGTGACGAAATAAAAGCATTTATTAGTTTGATTATCTTGTAAGATATGAATGGGTCGTTAAATATATATGCGAGAGAAATTACAATTGAATATAATGGCGGATAAAAATTGTCTGAAACTCCTTGAAATGTAAACTCGCCATATTTAAAAAAACTTTCCGCTATTTTTGCATATCGTAACTCATCGTGGTATATAAAAGGCGTTGGAATAAGGTTAGATAAAGATAAAATTATCTTTATTGTGACTAAACTCAAATAGATTAATAGAACTATTTTAATATCAGAATTAAATGTTTTTTTAAATATGGTGCGTAACCAAGAGATTATGTTTTCGGAGATTATGTTCATGCGTATCCTCTAAGTTAAACCTCCGTATATGATTTTCACTCTTTGCCTGGACCGTGTTGCATGTAGCTGTTGGCCTTCATAACTTGCGTTCATATTTCGATTTTGGACTCCAAATTTGGTAACAAGGTAAGAATTTATGCTATACTCTATTTAAGATATGGAATAATATATAAAGCATCTGTGCAACCAATTAAAATTTTAGTGGGATTACAATAAACACAAAATCGTTGTGATTCAACGCGTTTGATATATTTTCTTCTTTTATCTCCTTTGTGTAGTAATCGGTAAAGCAATCTATTCAGTATATCATATCCCATGCTTAGAAATTTATCCACAAAAAAATAAATTTACAGGTGCCTCTTTTCCATCAGCATAAAAATGATACCAGTCCGCAACTTTGGGATTCCGTACAAATTGCTTGATGGCGATCATGACATCATCCAAGTGGAACGCCGTACAATTTATACGTATCTTTATACTCCCATCTACCGCCTATGTTGGTAACTTTATTATTGCCGAAGAGGTATCGCCCCCAACATTAGATACAAACGTATTTGTTGCACCAGGATTATAATTCACGGTCTGTGTTGTAGTCGCTGTTGCACCACCGAATTCGCAATGTATATCCACCTTCGTTGTCGGATCTGTATCGTTTGCCGTAATAGTCGCGTACCCATAATGAGCTTTTGTGCTGCTATTCCAGAAGTCAACCCTCGCTATTTCCACACCGCCCATAACAGGCGTCACGGCAATAAATCCCGGAGGTATAGTTATGTTTATCGAGGTAACGCCATCTGTAGTAACTAATACGTCATACGAATCTACCACACCCGCCAAACCTGTGCCGGGCATCACCGTAAAAGAAGTAACTGTTGCAGACGCAGCAGGCATAAACGCAAACAGCATAAAACCCACGATTATTGTCGCCATCACCGCTATCTTGTCGAGTAGGGCTCATAGTCCCCCACCTATTGGAGTATTGGCTCCGAGGTAACTATGAGCCCCCTCACAGAACCGGACTTGAAGTTTTCCCTCATCCGGCTCTTCAGGAGTACATCCTCTACGTTCTCGTAGAGTTGAGTTATGGACCACAGTTTTGTTGACACCTCTTGCCCATCTCTGGGTATGGAAGGTGTGTCCCTGCCGGTCCATCGCGCTCCTGCCAGTCCCTTCCCTCGGCAGGCATTACCCTGCTTCTCCGGTACTATGAACTGGTCCGACTCCCTGAGTGTCGTCTGTACTATCTTACCGTTTATAGGTTTGATAGGGCATACTCCTGAAAGGCGAACACCCAGGGTCTCCCGGGTTTCCATAATCTCCGTTTGATACCGCGCTACTGTCTTAGACCCCGCCGGGCTCGCATCGCCTTGCCACGTCCTATTAAGACTATCGGCGATGAGAGTACTGCCTTCCGTCAACAAGACAACGTCGGCCTCCGGGACACTAGATATTTCGTGGCTGAATCCCTTCACTTGCGTTGCGGCCCAGTATCCCATCCCCCTGGCTTCACCACAGCCTGTTACCAGACTGGATGCAGGGTTCAGTTCTGATGGGGCGGCTAACCTTTCCTCAGGTTGGATTTGCACCAACTGGATATTATGCATTTAGCTCGGCACTCCTTTGATTCTCTTTCCCAGATCCTGGAAATTATAACTACCCATGATGGTTATTTTCCCCTGTTTTATATACTTGATTACCCTGTCGATAGCTATTATCCGTGCAACATCCTCGTTCCCGAGATCAATCGCCCGGATAATATCTGGTTTCTTCAATGAGAAATTCGTAAGTGTTTTTGTTTTCTCTTAGAAGTTCAAATCGAGCCCTGATTTTTTCATCAACTGCTGGATATGCGATCTTATGGATGGTCTCTGCAACATGTCTGTGGATACTACAGCTAGAAGTGGTGTATATAAGGTCTGAAATTTAGGTAAATACAAAAAATTAAGAAAAGCTCAAAACGAGCTTTTCTATCTTTTCATTCTTTTTTTTTCTTGTTCTTATCTATGCCTAGAGACTTGTTATGATGTTATCGCTATGGTGCTGGCGCAGGTGTTATCGCTGTCGCATTGGTCCATGAGAATGCCACATTTGTTGGTCCGTTGGTGTCTATATAAGCCGTCAGATTTACCTCTTCGAACCCAGTTGGGTTTGCATTTGCCCACGCGAATCCGGCATATGTCATTGTGCCCATCACATCAAACGGGAACACGATTGTTACTCCTACACCATCATCTACGCCTGTTGATACCCACTCGTCTGTGCAGAAGTTGTTTGCATCCGCGTATGTGGTGCCTTCTGCGTTAGCCTCCCCCGCCGAATCTGAATTGTGCATTGCAGTCGCACCTGTAACTATCACTGAGTTGGCACCCATATCTTTGCCAATAACTATCCAGCCATCAGAAGTCAACCTAGCATAAGTAGATATCCATGCATTGTCTGCACTCGCTGCCGTAGCATTA
>QBUN01000340.1 GCA_013180565.1 Candidatus Methanophaga sp. GoMg3.2
TAATTGTAATTGCCGTTATCCACGACCTCAATTTAGCTGCTCAGTACTGTGACCGGTTAGTATTGCTGCAAGGCGGAAAAATCATCTCTCTGGGCTCACAAGAAGAGGTGCTAACTGCAGAGCACATAAAAAGTACCTTTGGCGCTGATGTCATTGTTAAATTGAATGCGTTAACTAATCAATGTTATTTATCACCTTCACCGATAAAACGCCCGCCTGAGACATCAAATAAAAATAAAAATAAAGGTACGATTCATCTTATATGTGGCGGTGGTGAAGGAGCATCATCAATGCATCTTCTCACAGAAAACGGCTACAAAGTTACTGCTGGCGTGTTGAACCTGCAGGATACCGATTGCGAAGTTGCAAAGCTGCTTGACATCCCGGTTGTGACCGAAGCACCGTTCTCAACGATAACGGCAGAATCATTTGAAGCGCATTTAGCGCTGATTGGACGTGCGGATGCTGTTGTGCTGTGCTGTATTCCTTTTGGTTTTGGCAATTTAAAGAACTTGGAAGCGGCAGAAGCGGCATTGAAGATGGGCAAAATGTTATTGGTCTTTGAGGTTGATGATTTGGCGGCGCGAGATTTTACCGGCGGCGTAGCTACCAAACGATTTATTGAATTGCGGACTAAAGGCGCGGTGATTGTTAAGAACCAGGCGGAAATGCTTTCGGTGCTGGATAAACGGTAATTTTGTGCGTTGTATATAACGTATAGTTTCTGCCACAGAGTACATACATCGAGAGCACCGAGTATTTTCCCTCCGTGTCCTCTGTGGTCTCGGTGGCTATCGGATTAAGATGGAGCGTGGAATAGCAGAGAAGATAGATATTGAATAATCCGCGGGACCTTCAACGGTTATCCTTCTTACAATGGAAGAAGAGAATATAGAGCGGGTAAAAAGAATAATAATAACATAATTTCAGTACAGTATTAGCTATGTTATACCATAATAATCCCAAGTTCTCGTGTTAATCTTGTGAAATCTCGTGGTTTTTTGATTCTCATTCATTTTTTGCAATTGGGTTTACAGTTCCTTATTCCCTTCTCTTTACCATCACACACATATCATGCACTACATTTATGTTGTTTTCCACACAAAAATTTAGCGCCTTTTCGGATTCTGATCCTGGTTGCATCCATACTCGCGCTATTCCCAATTCCTTGCATTCCTTAACTATCCCCTCAGTTACCGCTGGCGGGACTACGGTATCTACAACGTCTGGCATTTCGGGCAGTTCGCTCAGCGAATGATAGCATTTATCACCTAAGACTTCGTCTATAGTTGGGTTCACTGCGTAGACCACATAACCTGCTTCTTTCAGGTCAATATATACCTGATGTCCATATTTCGCAGGGTTTTTCGAGACACCAACAACGGCAAAGACGTTTTGTTTATTCAGGAAGTCAGTTATCAGGTTCGGGTTCATTTTATGCTCCTTTATTTTTGTATATAAAGTATAACTTCTACCTATAAATTTAATTTAGGACGCAGATTTACGTGGATTTACATGGATTTAATTTCTTCTGCGTTAATCAACGTTAATCTGTGTCAAGAGTTAATTTTAGTTGGATATTATGCTTTCTTGCTAAATCCACCAAACAACCCCTCACACCAGCGCCTTTACCAACCATCCATCCACACACCTTATCAATCCACTTCGCGTAACCTCATATTTCACTTCATTCTTCAAAAAATCGAATACTTCAATACTATCGAATATAGCCTTTCCCTGTGTAAACGCATCTAAAAAGAGTGTATCCTGATTCTTAATCTCGTTTAAGCAATTTTCGAGGGTATAGCATAACAAATCAGCAGGGAAATCAATATTTAATACCTGATCTTCTTTTTCTTTTGTGATGATCAGCAGATCGAAATCACTCAATAAATTATCTTCGCCTCTAGCCTTCGAGCCAAAGAGG
This sequence comes from Candidatus Methanophaga sp. GoMg3.2, assembly GCA_013180565.1. Next base: position 1,928 of record QBUN01000340.1, read on the forward strand.
ATTACACACAGCTCTTTCCCTTTCAAGCCTTCAATAAACACTTTGAATTTTTCTCTTCAGTCCTCATGCAGCTCTCGAATTGCCCCATAATAGCTTTGCATATTTCAACATCCCCTTTCATTTTCGCATTCTATATCTTCCCAGTTCAACGATGGTTACGGCATTCTCTAACTCTTTTACATCAAGAGAAGACAGGAAACTTTTCAATGCGTTATTTATTTGCTTTGCGGTAAAGTAAAATGGTAATTTCAGAACTACTACTCCCGAATGCGAATTTATGGGATAGAGGAGAACATTGGCGAACTCCAAATCCTTAGTGACAAGAATCGCTTTGCGTTCCGCTACATATTCAATAATCTCTCTATCTGCTGCTCTTGCCAAACCAATATCTCCTGCATGGTTTACCTGACCAAAATTTTTGAAGACGTCCTTAGAAGAATAAGGCATGTTCGCATCAAGAAAGAATCTCATGCTTTATACCCAAAGGTCTTATTTCCTCGCCTCTAACAAAAGAGGCTGTATACTCTATCACGGCAAGTATATCTTCCCGTTCTATACCATATTCGCTCTCAATTTCACCGTAATTCATACCACCTATTAGAGCCCCCAAAACTTCATCTACCGTTATTCTTGTTCCCGTAATAATTGGTTTTCCATGTCTTATTCTATCATCAATAACTATCCTTGCTTTAACTTTTTCCTCCATCGTTCTCACTTATAATCTAATTTGGTTTTTGTTATAAACCTTTAAGTATCATTTCCGAGTCTTTCACTTCTGGATCTAAAATCACTTTCTTGCATGCAACCGCTTTCTCCAGCCACTCTCTCGCGTTCACCTTATCACCCGCAGCCAAACAAATTTCTCCGAGCAAATGCGCCGCGTCACCCTCTTGCCAGCGGTAGTGCATACCAACAGCTTTTTCGTAGGCTAAATGAGCAAAGGTTTTGGCTTGCTCAAGATCGTTTAGCGCCAGATACGCCTTTGATAAGACTATTTCTGCCTCAGGCTCATAGAGCTTAAAACCTGTCCGGGCACAAATCTTCTGGACTTCTTTTGCATCACGAATAGCATCTTCATGTCTTCCTATATCTAAGTGCAGCCTGCCGAACTCAAGCAGTACCTCAATTTCAAGTTTAGGCCTGCCAACCTTGCGAGCAATCTCAATAGCATTTTTAAGATGAACTTCAGCCTTTTTATGGTTACCCATTATCCTTTCAATAGCACCGTGGCAGCGGCGACAGCTTGAGATGTCATTTAGCAAGTTATTCCTTTTACAAATCTCAAGGTTCTGTTTTGTTAGTTCAAAAGCCTCATCAATTCTATTCATTGATATAAGAAAGTCAGCATATTGAACTCCTGCTAATGTGCGAAGCCGATTACCTTCAATCTTTAATGCAAGCTCATCAGCCTCTCTAAACTCTATACCTGCTTCTTCACCTTTGCCCAATAGAGGAAGTATCCAGGCAAGATATGCTTTTGAAGTTTTGATATCGTCATTAGACTTTGCTTTCTCTGCCGCATCAAGTGCCTTTTTGGAACTCTCAAGTCCAGACTCAATTTCACCAAGTTGAAATTGAAGGTCAGCTAGGTTTCGATAACCTATAGATGCGTTTTCCCAGTCCTTTGCCTCAATAGACATTGAGACTGAAGTCAGAAATAATTCTTCAGCCTCTTTTGGCCGGCCTATACTCAGAAGTGCCAGTCCCGCTCCATTGAGGAGATAGCGTTGGTCGCTCTTTTTAGTTACGAGCGGCAATTGTGAAAGAGCACCCTCGGGAAAGAAGGTTTTAACAAGAGATAGGTTCGTTTCCCAGGCACCAAGTTTATGTATAACGAAACCTTCTTCACTTCTTTGTATTTTTTCCCAATAAACATTACTCCACACCTCATCATAAAATCCCGCGGCGCAGCCATGATAAAGCTGCTCAAAGAGCGGCTGCATTTCCTCTAACGTTTCAGGTCGTTCGGGTGCATACTCGCCAAAATAGTGATAGATGCGTTTATGACACAGCTTCTTATTCTTCTCATCAAAATCGGATTCTAAATAGCCCTTGATCAATGGATGTGTTGCATAAGTCTTTTTCGTCTCATCATAAAAAATGAGCCGCCAGTCCACCAAACCGTCAACTAAGTCTCTGAAATCAAGCTCACTCATCTTAACTAACACCTCATTGAATTTTGTATCTTCTATTTCATGCCGAAAGACACCTGCAAAATCATTTCCCGTTACTTCTCTGCGAAATAGCGAGAAGATATACAAAAATATCCGCTCGGACTCAGACATCTTCTCTGCGTATTTGCGTAACAGCTTGTTTACATCCTTAAATCGCTCCCTGTCACTCAGGACGAATTCGACCTCAGGTGCCTGTTTTATATCGCCATCATAGTATCTATTCAAATATCCAGCCACAGATGTCAAACTCAGTGCATGTCCTTTGTACCTATAGATAACCTTTATCATATCCTCATCACTTCCTTTGACGCCTCGGCTTCTCAGCATTAACAGTGAATCAGGAATGCTCAGATCAATCAATGACAGATTCTTGTAACCTCGCTCATGCCATTCATCTAAATCTTTTAATGGATAACGGGTGGTAATCAAACACAGACCTTTGGAGACATCCGCAAAATAATGAAGCAATTCTGTACATTCGCGATGTATCATCTTTCCAAACTCGTCTCCAGATACGGGTTTTTGCATCTGCTCAAGCCCAGCCAGTATGATTAAGTAGGTTCCTTGATGAATATACTCCTTTATCTTGTCTGTCTTCTCCCAGGTGCTTTTTATATTTTCCGGCTCTATTTGCCCTTGACTAACAAATCGTAACAGGGCATTCAGAAATTGTTCAAGATAGGCATTACGATAAAAACCCCACCAGAAGATACCATCCGGCTTGATACCATTAGATTCCAGAGTATCGTACCACTTACGCGCAATGGCTGATTTTCCTACGCCGCCCCAGCCGATGAGTGCACCAATCCGTACTTCTGGATTAGTGTACCAGTCGGTGATAGTTTCAAGCATCTCTTGCCGACCTACAAAGTTGGGTTCAGGTGTGGTTTGATTGTGGAGGCTGGGTGGAAATGGGAAAGTAAGGGGCACCTTCTCAGGAGGCTGTTTGATAACAATGTCTCTACCTGCCTGAAGAATATCCCGCTTAGCTTCTTCTTTTTCTATTTTAAACTTTGGTTGTTCTTCATTCATTATATTTTCCAACCGGCTAAAATATCCAGCCTAATTTTGCGGAAGTGACACCCAACCATGCGGCAGCTTTACCAACCAATACCCCAATATCCTTCAAAGTTTCACCGGTTGTTTTTGCTTCTTTCAATATCTCGTTGGTCTTTTTAATATTTTCGGCAATTGATTTCTTGTCTGGTTGTTCATCTTCAAGCTCTATCTTTGCACATTCTATTTGGTTGACTACTCTCTTTTTATCTTTTTCCGCAATGTCTAATTCGCCAACTTTATGTTGAATAGCTTCAATTATCTTTAGAATATCCTCTGCCGGTGAATTCTGATTAACATTCAAATCTCGTGCAATGTTAAAAATATCTCGTCCCGCATGCTGTTCTCCGATGACAAAAATAGGTTTGTCGTTCATCGTTTCAGCTCTGATATTTCAATCATTTTCACGATATCAATTCTTCCTTTATTCTTAACATCTTCTTCTTTAAATCGGGAATGTCTCTTGTAACGACCTCCCACGTCAACTCCAAATTGTTCAATCAACTCAACGCACTCTAATATATGCTCTATGAAAGTTTCAACGTCTTTCTTCATAGGATCACCTCTTGTTCGCTCAATATCCTTTCCCTGAGGAGCGGATGAAGAGACTTATAAGTAAGAACATCTACCCTCCTTCTTAGCAATTCCTGAAGGTCTAATTTTAAACCTGCAAGGTCTAATAAACTCTTTCTCCCTTCAAATTCAATTAGTAGGTCAATATCGCTCTCTTCAGTGGCTTCTCCTCTTACAATAGAGCCAAAAAGGGCTGCCTTTTTCACCTCATGTTCCCTCAACACATCAATGAGCGTCTTCTTTACCACTTCTATCTGGTCTTCTTTCAACAGAACCGACCCCTTTTCATTCCGTAGGTAAGACGATCATCCTCAATACTCCAAAGAATATGATACAAGTTCCTTCTTTTCATTATCCCTTACAAAGACAACCATCTCGTTATCCAAAATAGCCGCCTCGTATTGTTCTTCTAATTGAATCTGAGACTTTTTGCTTAGCTCTGATTTAAAATCGTTATACGGATATGCGTATATCTTCTGTTCCTGGATGTCTAATAGCATAACGGGCTTTTTAGCCTCGAATCTTTTGTACAGCCCGAGAATATTGTCCCACTGCTCGCCCACCGCATCCCAATATTGCTCATACATTTTCGTCTTGATTACTTTTTGCTTTCATTCCTTTATTGTTGTATATAAAGATTTAAAAAGGTTTATTTTCGCATGCTCTCTGATGTAATCCCGTAAAGCTCGTCTGCTCGAGTACCATTTTCTTTCTATCGCCAAATAGAGTGTTAGTGATTCATCCACAGATTTAGCAATGAAATTTGCAAAAGGTCCGAGATTTCCTTCATCTGCAATGCGTAGAAAATGATAGTATTTTCCTCGTTCTTCTTTCCTTAGAACAATAGGAGGATAGCCATCTTTCATAAGATAAAGGTTGGTGAGAAGGCGTGCCACTCTACCATTGCCATCGGCAAACGGATGAATTTCTACCAGCTTATGATGCAAGAATGTAGCGGCTTTTATTGGATGTTCCCTTTTCTCCATATCTTTCAAAGAGAGATATGTATGCAGTAACCTCAGTTCATCTCTAAGTTTTCTCACTGCACTTTCTGGTAGTGGTCTATGAGCTTCTAAACGTTCTTTCTTACGCTGAATTCTTCCGAACAGATCGCTTCAGATAAAAGTATCGGTATCGTGCATTTTCTTACGTAAACGATATAGTGAAACTATAAATAAATAACTTGTATTATTAAAATCCTTTAGGTATCGTTCGCCCGTAATTGCAAAATGCAAATTGCAAAAAAGCAAAATATAAAAAGGGAATGGAAATGGGCTCTTTTGATTTTAATTTTTATTGTATATAAAGTATAACTTCTACCCATAAATAAATTTAATTTAGGACGCAGATTTACACGGATTTAATTTCTTCTGCGTTAATCTGTGTCAAATAGTTAATTTTAGTTGGATATTATGCTTTCTTATACATACGCAACCCAACTCACATTCCAGTCCTCTAAGGTTGGCGTATTGGAGGTATTCGTTGTTGTGAGATTGGCGAACAATCTAATCGAAGTTGCTCCGGATGCACAACAGGAAATATCATAGCCGGAACTCGCCTGCGATCCTGTTATTGTGCATTTTGTGGAGTTGTCGGTTGCATCCAGAATTTTGTAGCTAATGTTAGTTCCCTGAGCCGAGACATTGTCATTCACATAGAACTTGCCCCAGCTTACTATTTGAGCGGGGGTTATTGCTTTGCTAGTTAGAGTACCATATGTATTGTATTTTGGTGCATAACTAACCACTACGTAGGCCTGAGAACATCTCATCACTTCACCATCAGCCAGTGTTTTCAACCTTACGCCAGCCTGTAGTGCATCTATTTCATCACAAGTCCAGGGCTTGTTTGTATGAGGATTTTTGCTCCATACTTGACCTGAAGTCTCCCAGCTAGTGCCACCAAGGCCTGCACCGATATAAATGCGCCCATGTGTTTTTATAATAAAGTATGCAAAGCCATTCCCTAATGTGTCCCCCTTGAATCTAATCCAGAGACCCACTTTGTTTATTGTCTCAGAACCTGTATGTGGAGACAGGTTATATAGGTCTCGATTGTCTTCTACATTCTCTGAGTAGATATAAAAGCCATCCGGTGAGCTTGTTTGGTTAACACAACCATAGTGATATGGGCAGGCGGAACAACCGCTTTGATTCTGAATAGTACATTCATCTCCTGCTGCATTTGGTCTTAATGTTTCTGTTTGTCTTGAATCATTCAAACTCAATTTCACGTCGCCACCGCTCACGTTTATATTAATTCTGCTCGATATTCCCTCTCCAATGCATGAGTCATTTAGATCCAGTAAGTTTGTTTCATTAATGGTTAAATCACCACTGTCCATATAGTTCACCTTCCAGTAGTATGCTGCTGTGATACCTCCAACCAATCCTATCAAGCACAAGGCTAAGATGATAGTTTCTGATATTTTCATCACTGAAAAACACCACCTATCTAGTTATGATGTTTTTTTTAATGTAAATGCTAGGTCCTGTAGCATGTCCGTGGGATCATTCCAAATTTGGTTTTTGTTCGTTTGGTTCCAAGACCACTTCAATAATTGATTTTCACTCGCTCCTAGCCATACTACTCGCCTTCTTCCGCTCAGCCAATCGCCGTATCAATCCAAACTCCTTATCTTCTATCTCCTTTACCTCTATGTAGCCCTTAGCCAGAGCCCCTTTAACTAGCTCTTCTCCTTTCTCCGAGCGAACGAAAACCGTTGACCAGCCCCCTTCCGAGCCTACCGAACCCACGGAAATGTCCGCGAGTTCCGCAGTGAAATCCATACAAACCGAGCAGCCATCGCCCACATAACCTTCTATATCAACTAATGGGATACTATGTTTCTCATCTGCATAGACAGAGAAATCCTTACCCTTTATGTCGCACTTGCTCACATTTTCCAACTTGGTATATCTCTTCGCGATGAAATCCAGCAATTCCTCCCTGAAATTCTCCATACAGAACAATCCAATCAGCAATTTCAGCTTATCTATGCCCACGTCGTAAGGCTGTTCAGACATTTGGACTTTTCTTAAGCCCTGTATCTGACATGGCAGCCCCACAAACCCTATAGCTGTATGACCTTCTTCTATTGCGTCTCTAACGCCTATTACGCTTGGGTAAAGTGTGTATTTCGTGCCGGAACCGGCCTTCAAATCTGCGCTATTCGTTGCAACTTTCGTCTTCGGGCGCCATTGGTCATCCGCGGCAGTAATCGCAGCGCAATCTAACACACCCTCTTCTAGTGCATATGCGAGCAGAGCAGTAACCGTACCGCCATCCTGTCCCGTTATATCACTCTTTTTTGACTTGACTGCATAACAGTTGCGATAAACACCAAGTACATCCTCTTGTACCGCACCAAATATCCTACGCTCTAGCTCGGGCAGCGGCAATGAAATCCGGGGACATAGGGTATAGCAGAGCCCGCATACAGTGTCATAGTCCTCGCTAAACTCAGGTGCTTCCTCGTTTTTACCGTTACCGATTCTTATTTTATCGCAAAACGCTGCGCAAGTGCCACAAAGACAGCAAATTCGCTTAGACACGACTTCGCGGTTCAAATCGGAAAAACCACGTTCTAAAAAGGTCGCTAACCGCACATATTTCCGCTCTTCTATTGCCAATCCGGCTGCTTCTTCTACCATCGTTTTTACTTCACCCCCGCCTTTTCCCTTAGTTTCACGTAATCTTCTTCCACCCTCGTCTGTATCGTTGCGATAGTATCATCGTTAAGATGCTTGAACCGCCCTTGCTTTTTTAGATACTCTGTTACGGGTTTCAAGTCTGGTAAATCAACGCTTAAGTTGTACTCACCGTTAATCACTTCATAAAGCGGAAATACACCCGTCTCCACCGCCAGACGACCCAACTCTATCGTTATATTTGTCGGAGACCGCCAGCCAGTAGGGCAGACAGACAATATATGAATATACGCCGGACCGTCCATTTCCGCTCCACGCTTCACTTTAGCCATCAAATCAAGTGGGTATGAAGGACATGCAGTCGCAACAT
>QBUN01000339.1 GCA_013180565.1 Candidatus Methanophaga sp. GoMg3.2
CGGTTGCAGTGCTCGTAGGTATCTTATCGGGGTTCTATCCTGCAAGGAAGGCGTCAAAGCTGAGCCCCGTGGAAGCAGTGAGGTACGAATAAACCTGCTTTCTAAAGAAAGAAGGTTTACCAAGAAAGAAAAATTTTTGATAATTGGACGCAGATGAACGCAGATAATCAGGATTTTAAATATTTTGATGGTTTAGTTGACGGATGAGATTATTAGAATCTTCTATCGAGTTTATAATAAACTGGGTTTATTATGTTATGATTTTCTGGAAAAGGGTTATGAGAATGCAATGATGATAGAACTTAATTTTTGCACTAAACCGGAAGTTAAACGTAAGGCATTTGATAATTTGAGGAAATGGTTTTCTTTGTAAATCTGCGTCCTAAATTAAATATATAGCTTCAAACTATAACAAATTATTCGGCTTCGTTAAGAAGAAAAAGAAGTTTAGATAAAATTAGGACACAAAAAGGCATTGAAAACCAGCTTCTTAAGTTCGGGAAATGCATCATAGATCGAGAGACTAAGTTTATGGGTGCAGACGTCTACCTGATAACTTCTATCAAAAGTGAGATCGACGGCTATCAGTTCTATGCACCGGATGAGAAAACACGACTCGCCCGCTTTGGCTGGGAAGCAGCGGAACGTGAGGAGGCAAAGGGAGGCGGAGTGCGTGGCTTTGTCAAGAAAGCGGCTGAGGCAGCTAAGGCGGCTTTGAAGGGCAAGTGCATTCTTCAGCTCCACTCTGAGCAGTTACGGCCGCTGCTGGCATTATCATCTACTATACAACTAATGGCGATAGTAAGGGAAGAGGAAAGGGAAAGAGAAGGTGGTGGAGAATACGAAGGTGGTGGAGATGACGGGGACTAAGCATTTGATAAGAAATTCATACAAAGTTATGAGGGGAAAAATTAGAAAGTAAGAAAAAAGGAAAACAAGAAAAATGATAAAGAAAATGAATATATTGAATTTCGGAATCATTGCATTCTTTATTGCATTGATGTTTGTAGGAATGCCTGTTGAAGCAAACGAAGATAACGGAGTATTGATTCCATTTAATGATGGTACTGGTGGTGGCATATGGGTATCCGAGGAGGAACTCGGACCACAACCAGAACAATTAACATTGAGTGTCGAAGTGGATAAGGATTACTATGTCCCTAGGGATACCGTTATTGTCTCCGGCCAATTAGGGGGCGAAGAAGGTGGAAAAGATGGTATGACTGTGCATGTTGCTATTCATACAGATACGTTTCAAACCACCACTATAGCTGGAGCGTATGAAGTCAAATTTCCACTCCCATTGGATTTTCCTATAGGCTGAGTTGGTATTACAGCTTTGGTCAATCAAGATTATAAAGCATATAAATGTGACATGAAACATGCCCATCTCGAGGTATTTGAAACATCTTTCCAGGCAACAGATTGTTACCTGACAGGAGAACCATATACAGGTATTGTAGGAGCGGGAGGCAATTGGCTTACATTTGATGTCTTTCTCCCTAAATGCAGTAATGTAAAGGTTTGTAACGTGGGAGATGGTCAAGTCAAAGACGATGTAGGGAATTTTATAACTAATCTCAACTTGGATTCTAAGGGGAAAGCACAATTTCGTTATTACCCACCGGAATATCCCACGCCATATTCACTTTCACACCAATTAGATGTACATTCATCCGGTCCCCCAGTATATGCGATGGAAGTTCCAATAGTTTTGACATATAGCGATGGAAATGGAGATGATAAAACGATAGAAACTAAAATTCATGTCTGTCGTCCGCCAGTAATGTTGGTACATGGTTTTCTTGGCGCTTCCGGAACATGGGCTGAAATGTCCGCTTGGTTACGAGGTCTAAAATTTGATACCTTCTCGGGTAATTACTTAATTCCTGGAAAGTCTATTCAAGATTTAGCGGAGATATTAAAGTCAGATATACATAATTACAAGCGGGATTATGCTAAAGCTGGCATTAGTCTTGGACAGGTAGATATAGTGGGACATAGCATGGGAGGATTAATTGCCCGCTTTTATGTTGCTGGTTCTCCGAATTATTTTAACGATGTAAGAAAGGAGATAATGGTCGGGACGCCTAATCATGGTGCTTCGTGGGTAGATGTACAATTAGGGAAATTTGGCGCTAGTCTGTATGATGTGCATAAAACTCCAGCACTTCAACTATACGAAGAGAGTGATTTTATGAAGATGCTTAATTGGGGAGAGAAAGCTGGAAATCACCTCAATCCCGCTGTTCAGTAGGGCAACATATATGGATTTCCTACCGATTGGGTAGTCACTGCCTCTTCAGCGTATCTGAATGGCGTGGCAAAATACACCGTATTTGATGTAAAGCACTCCTCCGATATTCCAGACATTCCCGGTTTCCGTCGTGATCCAATTACAATACATCAGGAGACAGGGGACCGAGTAACGTTTTAGTTGACCCATGATATTCTACCGGCGCCATTGAAAGATATGCATGCTACAGTCCATAAATACCAAGGGAATGTTTATTTGGGGACTCCGAAGTTTTCCTTCAAAAAAGTGGAATCCGCTCCCACGGAGTTTCCACGTTACGTCACATTGCGAACCGATAAGGAGTCAACAGCGATTGTACATCTGATGTTAAGTGATTGTACTTGGGGGATCATATTTCTTGACCCAGACAGTGAGTTGACCCTTGGTGACTTCTCCCCGAAGTTGGTGGAGGTTCGCCTCTCGAAAGGAAGTGCTGCCTTCAGGAGCAGAAAGAAAACACACTTTACTATCCCCGTGAAAATTGAGAAGGTTGGAGGGGATGAATGGTGGAACTACCATCCCAAGGCTGTAGTCACTGGTTTGGACACGGAATTTGCTATTACTGCAGGCGATGAAATAGAGGTTCATTGCTTGGAAGGAAAGCTCGTTGTGGACATTCCGAACGCCACTGAAGGAGGGACTATTGTATCTGCGAACAATTCTGTGGCTGTCAAGGGAGAGACTGTAGTTACAATCGCTCCTCTCACAGAAGACGACTTCTGGTGGTCAACTGAAGATGACGGATATGAGTGGGACACATATGGTGATGAGCCATACCTGTACGTTGAGGACATGATAATGGAGAAGACAGTCGAAATCCCGATAATAAAGTGCAACGCAGAAGACCTTGCCAATATGGACCTTGATTGGAGCTATAATGCATCGGTATTGAAGCTAATAAATGTGACAAAAGGTTCACTGAATGAAAAAGCGTTATTCAACTGGAACGAAGTGAGCCCGGGGAAATTGAAGATTGCCTTTGCCAGTGCAAAAGGTGTAACCGGCTCAGGCTCCATCGCGGTCATGAAATTTGAGGTGATTGGAAACACCGGAGATACAAGCACCTTAACAGGAACTGTTACTACGGCAGGCAAGACCGATGGCACAGAGATAAGCGTAAGCGTAAATCCCGGTGAATTTACGGTTGGCACGCCAGCAGGACACAAACTCGTTGCGTATTATCCTTTTAATGGGGACACGCAAGACCATTCCGGGAATGGAAATCACGGCACAAATCACGGTGCTACTTTTGTCTCCGGGGTCAGTGGGAAGGCGTTGGAGTTTGATGGCGTGAACGATGTTGTTGAGGTAGTAGATAATGATAGTATAGACCTTAAAGATGCCGGGTCCATTGAGGCCGGGATCAAATACACGGGGCCTCTACAGGCAAGGTGGTTTATTTCAAAAGCTTCTGAGAAGGGGTACAATGCGTATTTGAATAATTACGCGATGGGCATTATTAATGGAATAGGTTTTGGAGCCACTATAGGTGCAGGTTCAGGAATTGGTGATAGTGTAGCTGCTTTCCATGTAATTACAAATAATGTTTGGATTCATGTTGCTTTTACATGGGATGGTACAACTCTAAGATTATATAAGAATGGGAGTGAAATCACTAATAGCACTCAAAGAATTACGCCAACAATAAATGATCAATCCCTCTTCATAGGAAAAGAGAGTAGCTCGGATGGTTACTTCTTCCAAGGGGTTATTGACGAAGTCCGTATCTATAACTATGCATTAACTGCCAGTGAAATCAAAGCAAATTATGACATGCTATCGCTTGGTGGTACTGCACCTCCAGGTGGTGGTATTTACGCAGGATTTAAGCTCCCACCTACCGAAAAAAGGGGAAGAGAGACATGGTTCAATACTCAGATTAACGTGACTTCGGGACAGACAATTTCCATTACAGCGTCGGGGATGATGGTACCAAGCAAAACGTCGAACGTCTCTTGCGGACCCAACGGGACATTAGAGTTTGAGTATTGGCAAAAGGCTTTCACTCCCAACCCTGATTGGGGGCACGCAGCGTTGATTGCAAGAATCGGTGCAGCAGGAGATCCAATTTTCATCGGCACCGATACTACTTTCGTTGCACCTACGGATGGTGAACTTTGGCTCGGCATTAACGACTACGATGGTAGCAACAATATCGGTGAATTTGTGGCAGAGATATGTATAGGAGAAAAAACACCGACACCAACGCCGAGTGGATCGGGAACATCGTATCAGGAAGCCACACTCACTCATTCAGGATTTGACTTTTCCGATGGTACCACTGGTGAATCCCCCATCCGCGATGGGGAGGCCATTTTCTGGCAGCCTGGCCATGCGGGAACTCATCCAGATTATCCTGATTATAGCGAGTACCTGTGGTGGAGGAACACCCATCTGGATAATGTGAATTACACCAGCCAGACAAAGGATATGGGCGCAGTCGATATAGCCACAGTACGAGCGGTTCCGGCAGAATGGGACAAATCACCTCTGATACCGCCTCTCCTGATGGGGCATACAATCGTTGCCAAATGCTATGACGGCTATGTCAAGTTCCAGGTAATATCTGTTGATCCCGCAGACGAGTCAGCTCGTGTCAAGTACTGGTACTCTCCTGATACGACATTCGACGAAGGGACACCAACACTTCAGCCTACCCCGTAGAAGACAGAGTTTGCTAAAGGTATAGGCTACGCCAATGGAATGGGTTTTGCTTTTGATCCGGATGGTAGATTGTTTGTTGGCAATAGAGAGCGTGGTGAGGTTTTCGGTCTCATAAACCTTTATAGTGGACAAATTCTCCCAGTTGGACACTTTTATTTAGCAATTTTTCGATAAAATCCGCAATCACGCAGGAACAAACAGCGCAATATTTTCCATGCACACAGGACTCATTCCTCTTCATTTCAACGATTTTTTAGCCTTTAGTATGTTCACGATAGCGGACTTCAATTCCAGACTCACGTTTGGCTCGCTTACCCTCGTAACACCACGCTCCACAATCCTAACCACACGCTTTTGTCTATTTGAAATTTCAACCATCTGAATTCAAGATGTTTGCGCAGTCGAGAAAGTGAAATCGCTCTTACGTCTCCGAAGCCAATGGTGCGGTAACGTCCGTGGATTTTGGTAAAAAGAAGGTGAGTCAGAAAATCTCAGATTGCGCCCAAGGAATCCAATAGCCTCGTATAGTCTTATTAGGAATGTCAATTCTTCAGAAAAGGTATTTGTGAGTTTCTGTTCTCGATCTTGTGTCTATTGCCATCCATAGACTGCTGTATTCTACCCATTTTATGGATCAGATAATGAAGCACGAGCATTTGCTTATAGAGTTGATTGAGGGATGGGGATATTTCCTCGTTTTAATCGGTTGTCGTGTATCTCACGAATAAGATCTTGCTTGATGTACGTTATGTTTTCTTTCAGACGCTGATTCAATTCTTCGGCAGAACCCAAAAATCCTTGCAATTCCGTCAATGTCTCTTCCTGTATAACCACCAAATCGCTTTTGACAACCAAAAAGATAATCATAGATTTTTTTCTTATTATGCCTCATTGGATTGCCCTAGGGGTTAATCCAACCGAATAAGATAAATAATATCCAAAACTGTCCGACTCAGAGAAAATGTACGCTATAAAGGTTTTTGGATGTGCATGTTTTGAATATTTAACTTTAGAATACAACGAAAGGAGAACTGCTATCTCTAACTCCTCAATTTTCTTCCTTTTTGGCATTTTCTTCTTTTATCGAGCTGATACAAAAATATAAAACACAAAGTTTTATCTATCTAAATAGCAATCAAAAAATATGGAAGCAAAAAGCATAGAATCCCCCATCTATGAGATACTGGAAAAGAAGGAAATAATATCAGAGGCAAGAGAATACGAGCTACTGGAATTTTTGGATAATAATGAAGGACTAAATATCTATCAGCTATCAAAAAGACTTGGATGGGATCAAAATTTGGTGGGTTATTACGTATCACGGTTAGAAAATAAAAATCTGGTTAGAGTGGAACTAGAAAGCAACGAAAAGAAGATTTACATAAACAGAAAATCAGGAATTTTGGATATGTTGGACATGGATGAGATTGATCCGAGAGTATTGGTGGAATTCAATAAAAAATAGCCACCCCATTTATTCTCGTTTTCTTCTTCGTATCAGCAGTAATAGCCCAAATATTGCCGCTACCGGTATCGCTATTGTAGAGAACTCCGGTATTTGCATCGTTTCATTATTGTCTCTTTTTTACATGATGCAGGTTCCTGTGTGTTCAGTTAAGTATTTAGGGCCCACAAAACCAAAAGTAAAGTTCCCTTACATGTTTGACTATGCTCTTCTATATTCACAATTTCTCGTGAAAATCCGTGTAATCTTGTGGTTCTAGCTATAAAACCGCCATAATCCCTTTCACTTTACTCGCTACTTCCACTGCGGTATTACCGAATATCCGCACCATCGGCTCCTTCCCGACCGCACCGAGATCGTAAACCACATCAGGCGAGAACACCACGCTTGCTTCTCTTACACCCCAATCCATAGTCTTCGCGCCTGCGGGCTCTTTAGCACGATCAAATGACGAAACCGTCAGCCCCAACTCTTCACATGCTTCTATCAGTTCTGACGTGTATTTCACGTTAATCGCACTTCTTTTCGTTTTATCGTGCTTCATCATCGTTAAGACCAACCTTGCAACGTGACTACTTACGTCAAAATCCACACAGCCTGCGTGTACACCCTCTTTCGCCGTGATTATCCTACCATCTACCGCGGCAACATCATGTTCGCTTTTAGCATCCGCTATTGCCATGCCTATGTTCGTTCCAACCTCAGGTATATGGTTCTTGAAATTAGGCGTTTCTTTCAGCATCGTAACAGCTTCCTTTACGTTCTCCAGCACGAAATACCTATCTGCGTCTTTACGTAAGCTTTGATTTACCACGATTAAATTAGGCAATTCCACACCACCTATTATCGCATTATAAACAAACTTCTTTGCCGATGTAGCAGCATCGTGCAAATTAGTACCTTTCGCCAGTTCGGCAGCTAGAGCTGCGGAAAAGGTACATCCTGCTCCATGCACTATCTTCCCCTGCTTTATCATGCTCGTGCTTATGTGCTCGAATTCACCATCGTATATCAAATCTGTTGCCTTTCCGGCTGCTATTTCATGCTCTAAATGCCCACCTTTTATTATTACTGCTGTCGCGCCCATATCGTTTATTTTAAGGGCTGCTAATTTCGCATCTTCGATATCCCTTATTTTCAAACCGGAAATACGACTCGCTTCGGGTACATTTGGCGTTACAACCGTGCAAATAGGAAGAAGGAGTTCGATAAGCGTGTTTAATGCGTTATCCTCCAACAATATTCCGCCTGCGCCTGCGTTCATCACAGGGTCTAAAACGAAAGGCACGTTATATCTTTTAAGCTGGGTGGCAGCCACCGCTATTATCTCCGCGGAATACAGCATACCCGTTTTTGCATAATCCACGGCTATATCGCTCATAATAGATTCTAGTTGCTGTTCCACAATTTTAACGGGTACTTCCTGTATCGCTTGCACGCCCTCCGAATTTTGTGCTGTTATTGCTGTGAGTACAGATGTGCCATGGACACCAAGCGCAGAAAAGGTTTTTATATCTGCCTGTATTCCTGCGCCACCACTGCAATCCGAGCCCCCGATGGCCATTACTCCCTTCATTTTTGTTACTGTCTTTCAATGTAGTTCCAATCTTCTAACATTTTCATCTCATAGTTTTTATTTAGTTTAGCAGACCTATAATAATATATAAGAGGGAGTTTAGATAGATGAACAAAAAACTTTTGCGTTTGTTTCTTATTGTCCTCGTTCTGTCTACCCTATTTGCCTTTGTTGCTTACGGCGGAGGTGTGGAAGAGGGTAAAAGAGTAATTTACGTGCTGAACTTAGAAGGAACGATCACAGAAGGCAGTACATTAAACGTAGTAGAAGGCTTTAAAGAGGCTGAGGAAATCGGTGCTGAAGCGGTACTGGTCGAACTCGATACGCCTGGAGGACTCGTTGGTTCCACGCTTGAAATAACGAAGGTAATAATGAATTCAAAAGTGCCGGTTATCACATATGTAACGCCGAAGGGCGCGATAGCCGCTTCCGCAGGCTCTTTCATATTGGTCTCGGGCAATATCGCCGCGATGTCTCCCGGAACGACCACCGGATCCGCAATGCCTGTTGAAATCGGTCTTGAAGGTAGAAAACCGGCAGATAACAAAACAATTAACTTCTTCGCCGGGCATATGGAGAGCATAGCGGCTTCAAGAGGTAGAAACGCAACACAGGCGAAGCGTTTCGTTACCGAAAATGATGCATTAAATGAAACTACCGCTTTAGAGCGAGGGATTATTGACCTCATTGCAGAAGATGAAACCGAGCTCTTAAACAAAGTTAATGGAATGACCGTTAAAATAGGGGGTAAGAACCACACTTTAGCGACAAAAAACGCTTCGCTATACATAAAGGAAAAAACTGTACGTTCTTCATTGTTAGAATTGCTTAGCAACCCCCAGATAGCGCTTATTCTCTTAATGGTTGGTATATACGGACTGATTTTCGGGTTCATGTCTCCCGGGACATACGTGCCCGAGATGATAGGTGCGATCTGCCTGATTTTAGGGCTTTATGGTATGGGGCTCTTCGGTGTGAACATGTTTGGTGTGCTTTTAATAATTATCGCGGTTATTTTATTCATTGCCGAGGCGCTTACTCCCACCTTTGGAATACTCACCGTAGGGGGTGCGGTATGCTTGATAATAGGCGCTTTGATATTACCAAATGAGCCGTTACTATTTAATCCCGAATCGGAATGGTTTGAAGGGTTTTTACTAACGGTAATCGGAATTGCAGCAGCATCTGCCGCTTTTTTCTTATTCGCCGTGGGTGCCGTTTTGGTAGCGAAGAGGAGAAAAGCAAAAGTAGGTGCGGAAGACCTTATCGGGAAAATAACGAAGGCGGAAACTAAAATCGATGCAGACGCTGGCACGATAAAAACGAGAGGTGAAATCTGGAATGCGCGAACTTTAGACGGTGAAACGATAAATGAAGGCGAGAAAGTGGTTATTGTAGACCGCGAAGGGTTGACTTTGATCGTTAAGAGGACATGATTAAAAAGAACAAACTAAAATCAATTATTGACACAGATTAACACTGATTAACACAGAAAAAAAAATTGGATCCGTGTAAATCTGCGTAAATCTGTGTCCTAAATTAAATGGGTAGCTAAAATCGTGAGGTGAAACAACAGATGCGTATTCTCCTGGGAGCACCAGTATGGTATGGCAACCGCCCATTCAAGAAGACAATAGAAGAGCTTCACAAGCTCGAGCTGGATTATTTTGAGTTTTCACTCGATTATCCACTGCCCGATTGCATGGGTA
>QBUN01000338.1 GCA_013180565.1 Candidatus Methanophaga sp. GoMg3.2
GTATTTTCCATAATACAAAAACCATTAAGCCCAGCATTAAGGCCCATGTTATTGTATTTACCGGATTGTAGCCAGCATCGGTGAGTATAGGGTAGATGTAGTACGTATAGATAAAGTCCTTTATTGCTTCTCTCATATCTATTTGGTTAATCCTTTGCTATATATGTTCTTTTAGAAAAAAGTCATATCAAAAAAACTTCGCAGAAACACTTCGTGGAAAGAAAGGTTTATGTTGAACATTGACTTTTGCATTTTTCATTTTCCGCTCAAAAATCCATATGTTTTTGAGCAGATACCTATCTTACGAACTTAATCACTCCACTGCCCGGAGAGAACAGTAACCCATCACGTTTCATCACTTCTATTATGTCCTCCGCCTTTCCTCTTTCCATCCCTTCCTCCTCCGCGAGATCGAGCACCTCCTCTAGCGGCACTTCCTCGCCGTATTCGTTCTCCAACTCCTTTATTATCTCTCGTATTGACCTCGCTCGGTCCCTCCGGGTCTTAGTTGTGCCAACAGTTACCCAGTCTGTATCCAGCTTGCCCGTTTCCGGGTCAACAAAAACTTGTTTCAGGCAGTATGTAGTCACGTTAATCACGCGCTCCGCATCATCCACAGTTATTTTATCACTTAGCTGCGCTCTCGCACTTGCCTCGCCCAGCCGTATCAATGCTTCTAACTGACGGGCGGTTACAGGAACGGGCGCCTCTTCATCCTCGTAGCCCTGCCTCCGAAGTCCGATATAAAACTCCATAAACTTACTCTTCGCTTCTTCGGTCATCACGGGGAATATATTCCGCTTACTCCATGCCACATACTTCCTAAATAAGTCGCTCTCTACCGCCGGCTCCATAGTTCGCATCTGCTCTCTTAACCGCTCCTCCCCACCATCACTCACTTTACCTACGTTCTTAAGCCGTGCAAGCAGTTCACCGGCGTAATGCGTCTTTATTATATGCTCGGCGGTCCTTGTATCCCGCTCTTCATCTGGTCGGTCCATCATAATATATATGAGGTCGAATCGAGACACGAGCGTAGGTGGCATATTTATCTGCTTTGAAATGGGATCGTATCTATTGAACCGTCCCCCGAGCGGATTTGCAGCAGCTAACAAGGCACATCTTGAGTTCAACCTCGCCATTATTCCCGCTTTTGCTATAGAAACAGTTTGCTGTTCCATTGCCTCATGTAGCGCATCCCGATCCTCCTTTCGCATCTTGTCTATCTCATCGACCGCGACTAGCCCTTTGTCTGCAAGTACCAAAGCACCAGCCTCTAAAGTCCACCGCCCTTCTCCGAACTCATCCCTAACTGCTGCGGCTGTAAGTCCAGCAGCAGAGCTAGTTTTACCACCCGTATATAAGCCTCGAGGTGCTAACTTCACTAAGTATGTGAGTAATTGACTCTTTGCAACTCCTGGATCACCAACGAGAAGCAGGTGTATGTCGCCTCTTACCCGCGACCCATCCGGCAATTCTTTTGGAACGCCCGCGAAGAGTTGGAGTACCATCGCTTCTTTTATCTCGTGGTAGCCATATATAGTGGGTGCAATACTTCCTATGAGCTTCTCATATACATCCGGTTGATTTTTAAGCGCCATTATTTCTTGCTCGTCATCCTCTGTTATCTCTATCTCTTCAAATTCTTCCTCCTTCACCTCTAACGAATTGCCATCCAGGTATATATCGAAGAACGGAGTCTTCCCAAATTGAGTCATCCTCTGGTATGACCTGAGAATACCAACAATAATAATCCGGTCGCCGGGCGATATTTCGCCGGAGATGTCATCTTCCAGATTAACGTCTAAAGTTTGTGGTAATTCGCCACCCCTCAATTCCTCGGGCGACTCCTGTAACCTTACCTTTTGTGCATTTACGAATTTGCACTGATCCACCAATAGCTTGAACCGCTGTATTTTTCGTCCGCATCCGCCACTCTCTTTCTCACACTCCATCGGCTCCCGGAATTGCCTTCCGCTCTGCCCCAGCGAGAAGATATGCCCGCAAAAAGGGCATTCAAATACCGCTTCTATTACCCGCGGCCTTACCTCGGTCGCCTTTGTTACTAATCCTTCTATACCCACCAGCTTGCCTATGTCATTGCTTCTGATCTCTCGTATCTTTACCTTCTTTGGAAGCTTTATTATTCGAACATTAGCCCCATCGAGAGTGACTCCAGTGGGAATATCCATTTCCCTTAAAGCGCGAGTCACAGATTCTATCGTTACATCCGGGTCTTCTAAAAGCATATCCGCAAGATTAGAGTCATATAGGTCCACATCAGAGAATACAACGAGCAAACTACGCCGTTCCGGGTAATAATTCGATAGCTCTATGATCCTGTCCCAGCAATACTTCTTCAGAAAGTCCTCCCATTTCTCTGTTACCAGGTCCTGCATCATAATATCACCATCGCTATTTATCTCATATTTTGAATATTTTCTATACTATACTATTGTATTTAAGATGATGCAAAAGTTCTTTACATTAAAATTATAGAAATAAGAGAAGAGGTAGGAGTGCCAATGGACACATCAGAGTTAGCAGTTGTTTTTGATGGTGCAGGTGTTTTATACGCACCTTTCAGGATTATTAAGGATATGGAAAGAGGTGTGACAAAGCGGAGTAGGAGATCGGGGCTAACCTGTACAGGCAGGATAGAAGAGGGTGCGATGGTGATATTAAAGACGAAATACGAAGAAACGCTGGCGAGAGAAGACCCATCAAACTTTTTATCTGACGTAATAAAGCGGGAAAAAATAGAAAATAAGGTTATATATAAAGAAAAAAGGGTTAGTGATAGAGAAGTGGTGGAAGCAATTTTAGGGGATAAACATGTTAAAGTGGGAGATGTACATGAAGCAATGACCTTTCTGAGGAAGTGTGATATTCTTCCGGTAATAGGAGTAGGCTTGATTGTGGATGTAGCAAGGGGAGTGATAAGATACGTGATTGCAGGCGGCATAAATTTTTTCCCGAAAACACGAAAACTGCTCAGCGAATTACGCGAGATAGGAGTCATGGCATATGTTGCTTCGGGTGATAGGATAGAGAGAGAGGAAATAGCGACTTATCTACCTGACATATCTCCTGACAATATCTTTGGAATGATGAAGCCGGAGGATAAGCGGGACTTGGTGAGAGGGTTGAAGGAAGAGCATAAAGTGATGATGGTGGGGGATGACATAAATGATTATCTTGCGATGTGTGAGGCTGATATAGCGGTGTTATCGTTACAGGAAGAAGGAGATAGACCGGGAAAGATTTTTGAGATTGCTGATTTCCGGATAAAAGATATATGTGAGGTAAAGGAAGTAATAGACGAAATAAGGGAATATGCTAAGTGATGGGGGGTAAAAATGGTAAACACGAAACCGAAAGAGGATCTGGAATCGTTGGCAGATGGATTGAGGAATTTTGATGGTGTGAAACGGAAAAGGGCTATAGGTGACCTCGTACGTAGACTTGGGAATTCCGATCGGGTAGGAAGTCGAACGATAGTGGGATTCGGCGAGGATGCGGCTGTGCTTGAAGTAGACAATGATAATTTCGTTTTACTCGCTGTGGATGGTATCTGGGGTAAATTGTTGAATGCCGACCCTTGGTGGGCCGGGTATTGCGCCGTGCTGGTGAATGTAAATGATATAGCGGCGATGGGTGGCACTCCGCGGGCTATGGTGAATCTGACATCAACGCAGCAGAAGGATATATGTGCTGAGCTGGGCCAGGGAATGGAGGACGGGGTGAGAAAATTTGGCGTGCCTATGGTGGGTGGGCATCTACATCCGGACACTACTTATGATGCTCTTGATGTTGGTATAATGGGGACGGTAAAGAGGGATTGTGTAATATTTTCAAGTGGTGCGAAACCAGGCGACAAGGTATTAGTTGCTATTGACCTTGATGGCCGGATATATCCAAGTTACAATCTGGCCTGGGACAACACGACAAGAAGGACTGTGGCAGAGATAAAGAAGCAGTTGGATACAATGGTTGAGATCGGGGAGAAGAAGTTAGCCACTGCGGGTAAGGACATAAGCAATCCGGGCACTTTAGGCACGTTTGGTATGTTACTCGAATCTTCAGGTGCAGGCGCAATCGTGGAGCTTGATAAGATACCGAGACCAGATGTAGATATTCCTTTTGAGCAGTGGTTAAAGATGTATCCGGGTACAGGGTTTGTGCTCACGGTTGAAAACGATGATAACGCGGCAGAGTGCATAAGAATATTCGAGGATGCCGGGGTAGCGACTTCTGTCATTGGTGAGGTTGATGCGAGCAAGAAACTAAAAATAACAAACGGAACAGAGACAGCGACTGTATTTGACCTTAATAAAGATATGATAACAGGAATAAAAGGAAGACCTCAAGGTTAAATGAAAGGGGGTTTGGATGGAAAATAACCTGTGCAGCACCGTGGGTCAAACATCATTCATAAGAACGTTTGAAATGAAAGATGATTTTGATGAGTTATACGGGAAGGTACAGAAGGGTGAAATAGATAAAGAGGATGCGTTATTTTTAGCGTGTCACCCCTCTTATCTCTTCTGCATTGCCGACGAGTTGCGAAAGGCGGAGAAAGGTGACGTCGTCACGTATGTGGTGAACAGGAACATAAACTTTACAAATGTCTGTGTAGGCGACTGCAAATTTTGCGCGTTCCGGGAAGAGAAGGAGAAGGGATATTTATTGAGTATGGATGTGGTTTTGAGTAAGGTAGAAGAAGCGGTGAATAATGAGGCGACGGAGATATGTATTCAAGGCGGGTTGCATCCGGACCTTGAGGTGGCGGACTATTGTAGAATTATAGAAAGCATAAAATCGCGATTTGATGTACATATACACGCATATTCGCCAATGGAAATATATCATATGGCGAGGAACTCTGATATGAGTGACCTGGAGGTGTTGAAGGAGTTAAAAAATGCGGGACTGGGTTCTATTCCTGGAACTGCTGCTGAAATACTCGATGATTCTATACGGGAAGTGATATGTCCGAGTAAGATAAAAACAGGGGAATGGATAGAGATAATAAAGACCGCACATCGATTGGGAATTCCATCAACTGCTACTATCCTGTATGGGCATATAGAATCTTTAGAGGACAGAATAGACCATATATTTAAGATAAGGGCGATACAAAAGGAGACCGGCGGATTTACGGAGTTCGTACCACTGAAGTTCATGCGAAAGAACAATGAATTGGGCAGAATGGTGAACAGGGAAATTTCCTTTTGGGATAGTGTAACTGTTCATGCACTCGCCAGAGTTATTCTTCATCCCTACTGCGTGAATGTGCAAGCGTCATGGGTGAAGTTAGGAGTAATGGACGTACAGCAGATGCTTCGTTTTGGTGTGAACGACCTGGGCGGAACGCTAATGGAAGAGAGTATATCAAGGGCATCGGGTTCCTTAGCGGGCGAGTACATGAGCCCCGAGGACTTCGAGCAACTCATTACGGATGCGGGTAGAACACCGAGAAGGCGGAGTACACTGTATAAGTTGTTGTAGGTTTTTGTATAGCAGGGGTAAAAAACCACAAGATTTCACAGATTAACACAAGATTTTGGGATTAAGGGAACTCCCAGTAAATAGTTTAGTTTACCCAAAAAGTTTTGATAATTATCATACAACGACACAGATTTCACAGATTTACACAGACGCTACTCTAAAGTTCCAAAAAAATTATTAAGTTTTTACGGGTTCATAGAATCAAAATTAAAAAATCAATTATTACACTTTACTTTAAATCTGTGTTAATCAGCGTTAATCAGTGTCTCAAAAAAAATCCTTGGAAAATGTTAGATACCGTTCTGGTAAATTATTATTTGTGAGTTCCCTCACAGCTCATGCCTTCATCACCGCTAAACAGATATAGCTTTTTGACGATTCCCATATCCTCCGCCACCGGGCGTTTCAATTACCACTACATCTCCCTTCTCAAGCGGCATAGTTACCTTTGAAGGCAAATTTAGCCGCTTATTGTCTCTGACTAAATAGTTCTTACCCGCTCTTCCATCTTCGCCACCAAGCAGACCCTTTGGCGGGTATTTCCGGCGCTCGGATTGTATAGAAAGCGTAGCATCCGCTACCAGAACCTTAATTGCTCTTCTTATGCCCGAACCACCCTTAAACTTACCGTTACCACCGGAATCGGGAATCAGCTCATAACACACCACACGCAGTGGATACGAAAGCTCTAAAGCTTCTATAGGCGTATTTGCCGTGTTCGTCATGTGCGTGTGAATCCCATCGTCACCATTTTTATTTGGTGAAGCGCCCTGACCGCCCGCAATAGTTTCATAGTAGGTGAACCCTTCTCCGTTGACTGTGCCGCCTATTACTACATTGTTCATTGTGCCTTGCGACTGTGCGGGTATTTTATGCGGCATGGCTTTATGCAGGGCGAGTAGCAGGACGTCCACTATCCGCTGTGACGTCTCCACATTACCGCTGGATACCGCTGCTGGGCGTTTTGGATTCAAAACCGTGCCTTCGGGCACGTTAATGCTTAGGGGCAGGTAACAGCCATGATTGGGTGGTATTTCAGGGTCGGTCACACATCTCAGGACGTAGTAAACGGCAGAGAGCGTAACTGCATAAGGTGCATTGATATTGCCTCTTCTTTGTCTGTCGGTGCCTTCAAAGCTTATGTCTATGGCACTGCCCACTACTTTTAGTCTCACTGCTATTTTCACCGGCTGGTCGGTAACGCCATCATCGTCCATGAAGTCCTCGGCGGTATAAGTGCCATCAGGTATTTTTGTGATCGCATCTCGCATCCGCTTCTCGCTATATTCTATGATACTTGCTGCAAACTCGGTGTAAGCATTTACGCCATATTTTTGGATGTTTTCTGTCATTCTCATTGCGCCCAAGTTGTTAGCCGCGATTTGAGCCAGTATATCGCCTGCTCGCTCTACGGGTGTGCGCGTATTGGCTTTTATTATCTCTAAGATGTCTACGTTCTCCTTGCCGCGAGTTAAAAGCTTACAGGGTGGGATAATAAGACCTTCCTGAAAGATTTCTGTGCTGTTGCCCGGCATTGAGCCCGGGGTCATGCCGCCAACGTCCGCATGATGAGCTCGGTTTACTGCGTAACCTACTAACTCGGTGTCATAGAAAATCGGTTTTATTAGTGTGATGTCGGGTAGGTGTGAGCCGCCGTGATAAGGGTCATTTACTACTATTTGGTCGCCTTCGTTCAAATCGGAAAAGTGCCGCAAGGCGAATTCTACGGTTCGTGGCATTGCGCCCAGATGCACGGGGATGTGTTCTGCCTGTGCCAGCATCCGGCCTCCGGCGTCAAAAATGGCACAGGAAGCGTCCATCCGCTCCTTTATATTCGGCGAGTATGCGGTTCGTTTTAAGGCTGCGCCCATCTCTTCGGGTATTGCGGTAAATGCGTTCTTCAAGATTTCCAGCGTTATTGGGTTCATGGTGTCTAGCTTATAATAATAATGCTACAATCTCAATCACAATAAAAGCATTTGACGTTTGTATCTTTCTAACCACGTATCGGTGTTCATCTTTCATCCTCCAGCGCCTTATATGTCTCTTTTAAATTTTTAAAATATATTCTTGCTTTTTTACTTTAACTCTCGCAACAATTTCGTCATACTCTTCATAGGGTATATGTTCGGCTTCATCAGGAAATCTAGCAAATGTATAATCGTAAAAAGCTAGAGAAGTGCGCAATATTATACAAAAAGATCTTTCACAGTTCTCTCACCTCATCAAGAAATGCAGGCCTGTTTTTAAATTCTGCTTTTAAATCGGAAAACCGCTTTTCCCACCTTGATTCGTCTTTTACGAGGTTAATGTAAATGTGTTTGACCTTAGCCAAATATCCTGCTGCAATACGATACGCATTTCTATTTCCTCCCGGGATGTTTCTATAAGCAAAGATAGTTCTTCTGGATACGCATAATCAACTTTTTCCGCCAATCAGAAGGACCCACAATCTCATAACCGTTCTCTTCCACCCATTGCACTGATTTCCAAAACACTTCTCCCATTTTACGATAAGAGCCTTTATGCACCGCAAAAGTCACTTCTTGAGGGGTTGTCGTTTTTACTTTCACTTCAACGCTCTCCGCTAAAGTCACAATTTCTTCCGGGATCTTACTCATTTTTTGTAACGTCTCTTTTTTATTTATGCCCGACTATAAAAAAGGATGTCTATTCTACAATTTTTGTGAGATAGTTGTCTATTTCTCTTTTGAACTCAGAATAAACATTAGGGATGTGGTCCATTAGAGGCTTTAATTTTTCCTCATCTAAGAGGAAACCGTAAGCATGTGTGAAGAAATGGCGAAAGAAAAGATACTTACCTATTTTATCTGCTATTTCATTTGTTATAATGTTATGTTCAACAGCGGAATTCAATAAATCCTTGTGCCATGTCGGGGTATCAGGTATTGGGCTGCTCTTGTGTAGTAATATTTGTTTTAAAATGTTTTCCATCCCGGTATAGATATTTTGAAGATATGCCCCCATACCCACAAGAACCACTAGCTCTTTTTGGGATCTATCTTTTACTTTTTCGAGCTCAGCTAGAACCACTGCAATATTCTCCATTTCAGCATGAACTTTCTCTTTTATACTAACCATATAGTACCACCCCTTCTTGTTCTACAAGTCTATTAAATGAACAATCCTTGCTTAAATCAATAACATCCACAGGTTTAGATAAATCTCTATATAGTTCCCAGCAAAAATCAAAAAATAATTCAGGTGCCAACCCCGTTACGCCAATGTCTATATCATTTGCATCTATCCTTTCTTTGGACGACCCAAAAAGGATTACTCTTGACAATTTGTATTTTTTTGCATATTTTAATATCATAATCTTATCATTTTCGGAAATCATCGTATCTCCAAAATATCCACCCCTCATCCTTTTACATCACCGTTATCTTTTTTTCCTCATCGGAAACTGGCATTTTCTGACCAATTTTTCTTCGGGCGTTGTATGCGGATCATTATAGCATACAGTTTCAGAATAACCCACAATCCCGTACCCTTTCTCTTCTACCCCTTGCACTAATTTCCAAAATACTTCGCCTAATTGCGGATAAGAGCCTTTATGTACTGCAAAAGCCATTTCCTGCGGGTTCGCTGTTTCTACTTTCACTTCACCGCTCTCCGCTAAAGTCACAATTCCTTCTACTATACCCTTCATTTTTATATCACCTCACTTTTTTATTTTGCCATCTAAATTTATATGGTTCCCTTACTTAAAAAAACTTTCGATTCTTCGATTCTTCTCGCGTGCATCTCTTTTCCTGATAGCGACTATCTTGCTTCACAGTTCTCTCACCTCATCAAGAAATGCAGGCCTGTTTTTAAATTCTGCTTTTAA
>QBUN01000337.1 GCA_013180565.1 Candidatus Methanophaga sp. GoMg3.2
ACCATTTACCATTACCCATTTATGAAAGTAGTACTCGACTTGAATATCCCATCCAGTCAGATACATTGATATTAGCGATCTGTGGTATAAAAGAGAGATTGCAATTACAAAAACAGCTAAAGGATATAAATTCTTTGGAATAAACTTATCAAAACCGATCATTAAAGCAATAAAAGCAATTACAACGATCATCAACATCAAAAGGATATTATTGTGATGAAAATTCATCAGATACGTTCCAAATATTGCCAAAAAAGGAATTAGACACAAAAATAAAACTGGTGGCGATACTATTTCTCCAATGTCAATAAAACTTGGATCCACAAAGTCTTTATCTCTTACATAACACAGAACACATAATACCAACACGACCGCACTTATCGTGATAATCAAAGGAAGAAGCGAGATTGGTCCAGAAATACCGAAGAATGGATAGATCATGTTCATAAAAAATCCAGTAAACATCAAGGTCGCAAGGCTTAATCCAACTGCATATAATAACGTCTCGATATTGCCGAGTTTATGTAGTTTGAGAATTCTGAGGATGATTATTCCAGGTACAAAAGAAAGATAAATAAAACCGATGAGTTGTCTTACGATTGGGATTTGTAGCCCGATAACATCTAAACCTATCGCACCCCATACTGCGAATTGGATGACTAATACGACTTTGAGAAATCTTTCAATTTCCCAGTCGTTCATTTGAATTAAATTAATTATTTGCATACCTTCAGAGGGTCTCATATAATTCAACCAACTTTTTGGCTTGTTTTTCCCAAGTAAAATCCTTTGATAGCATCTTGGCATTTGAGGATATTTTTTTTCTCAGTTGTGAATCATTCAAAAGTAGTTGAATGTAATTTGTAAACTCATTTTTATCTAAAGGATTGGATACTAATGCTGCATCATTCCTTTTTAACATAGCCGGTATTTCTCCAACATTATCTACAACCATTGCTTTACCCAGTGCCATGTACTCTAACAATTTTATAGGACAAGCCACTTCCAAAGCCAACGTTTTTGGAAACGGCGCTAACAAAATCTCTGATTTAGCCATAATCTCATATGCTTTTTCTGTGGCGATAAAACCAGTAAATGTTACATTACGGAGATTATACTTTTTAACCATGCTTTCAAGTTTTCTTCGATATTGTCCATCACCAACTATATAAAAAAAAACATCTTCATTCTTCAGCGCGTTGGCACCCTCAACGATTTTATCGACATTTGCCCATCCAGACAATGAGCCAATAAATGAGACCATTCCTTTGTTTTCTTTTATATTTTGAACTTTTTTTATTATCGATTCGATATAGCCATTTGGAATTACTATTATTTTATCTTCTGAAACTTCCATTTTATTAATTAAAAAATCTTTCATCGGATTTGATACAGCAATAACTTTGGACGCACGCTTTATGGCCAACTTTTCCAGATAATACACACTTTTTTGATATAATTTTAAAGGAATAAATGGTGCCTTCTTCTTATATCTAACTTCATCAAAAGTCAGTCCCTGAACGTCAAGTATATAATTTGAAGATCCAGCAAACGCAAAACATCCACCTAACTCGCTGAACTCAATTTGTAAAATCGACTCGGTATTTTTCCGAATTTTCTTTGCTTTGAGTATAAGCAATATGCACATTCCTGCAAAATTAATTAATGATCCTTTTTTTACTTTTGCAAATATATTGTATATTTCTACATTATTTGCTATATTTATTGCAAAATGTTTCTTAGAAGGTTTTGGTACTACCAAATTAATACTATTTTGTGTTTTTTCAAATCCTGATACCAAAGATAATACTCTTATGGTATCACCCGAAGGTCTGCTTAAATCAGATCCCGATGCGATACACAGATTCATAAAATTTCCCGAATATTTTTTTTGTTTTTGAGCCATTTCATTTATGCCATATAGTGTTATACTATTTATTTAAATTACAAATCAAATCAATTTCGAGTATACCTCATAATATTTTTCTATCATCTTATCTAAAGAATATTTATTTTTTGCTTCTTCGAATGAATATTCCCCCATCTGCCTCCGCAATGCATCATCAGTTAGCAGATGCAATATCTTTTCGCTCAATTCATCTCTATCCACTGGCACATCCACAATATATCCACTCTTTCCATCTGTAACAGGCTCTGATGTTCCTGGGAATCTGGCGGCAATAGCAGGAAGACCCGCCGCTTTACTCTCTATCATTGCTATTGAGAGTCCTTCACTTAACGTGAGTTGAACAAATATATCCGAAATGTGATAAAAAGCTATCTTTTCTTCTTCTGAAATACTACCAGTAAAAATAACGTAATTAGATATTCTAAGTTCCCTTACTAATTTTTCCAATCTCTCCTTAGCTGGACCAACACCTGCGATTACAAGCCTTGCTTCACCCAAAGATTCAATTACCTTAGGAAAACTTTTAACTAACCGATGAATATTTTTTCTCTCAACCAATCTCGATATAACAAAAACTATCTTTTTATTTTCTAAATCATATCTCTTAATTATATTTTCAGCTATATTGTGATCATAAGATGAAAATTGGTCAATATTGATCCCGTTTGGTATTACTTCAATATCAAGATCATAATTTAGACCATTTTGTATGTTATCTGCTAATTCATAGCCTACGGCTATTATTTTAGCACAAGAACTTAGAACAGGTCCCAAAAAAACATTACGGATAGATCTCGAAACCTGATAAAAATCTGCATTACCATGAACAGTTATTATTGTTGGGATCTTAGAAATTTTTTTGACCGTTACAATGGAAGCTCCAGATGGATAAATTGAAGACGCATGAAGCAAGTTAAGGTTATATTTTTTAATAAATTTGTAGAGAGAGAATGAAGCAAATACTAGATCTACCCCAACAGCAAAGTATTTTTTAAAGCTATTGTAGCCTTCTCCAATGGAATAGAGTTTCCAACTATCCGGGGTGAGATTAAAGTATCTGTGAACATAGAAATCATTTATTTTTTCATTTAGCACTAAATTTTTGTGATGGGACGTTATCACATGATATTCTACATCTATATTATTTTTCGACAAATTGTCTGCGAGATGATAAACAAACATTTCACGACCCCCAATAACTGCTGGTGGAAAACCATTAATGACATGCCCTATTATCATTTCAGAGCCCCTCCATTTTTGCCCATGTAATAAATTTATTTAATCCTTCTTCTAATGAGTTTTTTGTTTTGAAACCCAGTCTTTCCAATCTCGAAATATCTGCTCTAAGTATTTCTATATCCCCCTTCCATGATTCTTCTCCATATTCAATTTTCGTTTTTGGTGAAATTTTTGAGACCATATATTCAGCTAAATCCCTTATAAAAGTTGATTGTCCGCCGGCAGCATTGTAAATGCTATCCCCTCTTTCTGCCACTATCTTAAATGCATCAATCATATCATCGATATAACAATAATCACGGATCTGATTTCCCGAACCTAATACACTAAGAATTTCTGGCTTGTTTTTTAATTTCTTAAAAAAATCATACAGAACATATCTTGGTTGTCTTGGACCATAGGTATTAAAAATCCTTAATGCCACAAATTTTAACCCATAAGTTTCTTTGAATGCAAAACCTATTTTCTCACCTGCTAGTTTAGAAGCGCCATATGGGGAAATTGGATTAAGAGGATGTTCTTCAGTTATTGGTACATATTTTGGCTCACCATAAACAGCCGCTGATGAAGCGTAAACCACTTCTTCTAAATTTGCTTCTACCGAAGCACGTAGAATATTAAACGTTCCTATTGCATTGGTATCAAAATCATAATCTGGATGTTCTACTGAGTATGGAACAGAAGCATTTGCAGCAATATGAAAAATAACATCCTGTTTTTTTACAATCTCTTTAATATCTTCATAACTTTGGATATCCATCTTGTAAAAACTTATTTCATTTATGACATCGCTCAAATTACTTATTTTTCCAGAACTTAGATTATCTATTGCTGTTACTGTGTAACCCACATTCACCAATTTTTCAACTAAATGGGACCCTATGAAGCCTGCCCCACCTGTGACAAGTATATCCTTATTTTTTAATTTCATAGTGGATCTCTCCTTTATTACTGATTGTAATATTTACTAATATTTCCAGCTCCTTCGAACATTCTACCCCTATACTCCCGAATAATCCCAAACGTCTCTTCCGCATGTTCCTTAGTAGAAACGCCCACCACCACCGACTTGATATTCGGCAGCGAAAATAAATATTCGTACGCCTCTTTCGGTTTCAAATACCCAGCAGCAAGTGTGCTCATCGCCAGTACATCCACATCGTGTTCCCTCAAGCATCTTTCGCATTCTTCTCTCGAGGGATTCATCTGAAAACCTGCTTTGTTAAAAGACGCCATAATCAAAGGCTTCTTTATCCCCCACTCATCAAAGCTCTTCACAAGTCTCGCAAAATTCATCGTTCCAAACGCGGGAACGACACCATAATTATCCTTTATATAATCTATATAAAATTCAAATATGCTTTGAGCATCCAGCGAGAGTGCAAGGTCAGTCAGCACATTGTGCAGAAAAATCGCCTTTACATTAAACCCTTTAAAGGGCAGCATCTCCACGTCAATGAGTGTTGAAAGGATATTCAAAAAGTCCTTCCGCAATACACTCACACCCCCTTTTAATAATATCTTAAATTTCTTGTAGGTGCTGGCTGGCTCTAATGCATCCGTGACCATTCCAACGACTCCTTTTTCATTCGCTTTTCTGACATAAGCCTGTGCATAAGGTATGAGCGGGTATAAATTCAAATTCTTTGATAATTCTGGCTCAGAGCCGATTGCTTCCATAATCGTCCTTACCTTTGGATGCGTTGATAACATCATCCCGGTCCCGCCCAGATTATAAAAGGACTTTACGACATCGAGTATCTTTTGAATATCGCTGAAGCGGTCTGTGCGATTCCGTGCTCTATCCTGCGATAGATGGTCCACACCTATGAACTGATTATGGCCCAGGATGAGGGGATCGATTCTCATAATCCATCTCCTTCGACAGCATGCTTATCAGATGCCGATTTATATATTGCCTCGATAACCTTTTGAACCTTAAATCCATCAAAGACGTCAATTTCTGTTTTTCTATTATTTCTAATGGATTCTACCAGATGTTTATCTTCGTGGGTATATTCCGGACCACCGAGATCAAAATCCACACCCTTATACAGGTCTTGCTTGTAATACGTTCTCCAACTCGATTCCCTATCAAAATAAATCTTTACGTAATCATCTGTTGCAACCAGCATGCCATTCTCGCCCTGCACTTCTATCTTTATCTCAGGCAGTCTGTAGTTTCTCACGCTCCATGAAGTATCCAGATACCCTTCCAATCCACTTTCAAATAAAAGGTACGAATGAACAAAGTCCTCTACGTCTCTGGAATAGTAGGATTTGATATTCCCCTCTACTAAGGAAACATCACCAAAAAGCCACAGCAAAAGATCAATCAAATGCGCAGCAAGCGTATTTAACACCCCACCACCACTGGATTCCTTCTTGTATCGCCATCCCTTCCCTTTCGAAAACAGTTGAGAAACATACATAGAAGAATTGAAGTAGATTAAATCGCCAAGAATATCACTATCTATGATCTCTTTTGCCTTTCTGAATGTATCCACAAAATGCTTACAGTATCCAACCATGTTGATCACAGGTTGCTGCTTAACTGCATCCAACAGAGGCATGCAGTCATCCACTGAGATTCCCAAGGGCTTCTCAACAAAGAAAGGCATCTCGCAATCCACACAATCGTTTGCCATCTTGGTATGAAGCGATGTTGATGTTGCGATATATATTAGATCCAGATTCTCCTTCTTCATCATCTCGTTATAATCCTTGTACGTTTTAATCGATGGAAGCGCGCTTCTGATAAAACTTAAAATACGGTCTTGTTTATCAGCGACTGCTTTAACTTCCACACCATCTAAACTGCTGAGTATCCCCGTATGCAGGATTCCCATTTTCCCCATTCCGATAACTCCGATGTTTATTTCTTCATCCATTCCGATCACCATTTATCTATTTTATATTCAAACTTTTATCTTTCTTTCCTCTTGTTATCCCTTTCCATCTTCTTCAGCCTATATAATACCTCGTCCTGAATCCTTCGATGCGTCCTCAACATATCAGCCAGCAATCCAAGCACTATCGTTTGAATACCAACGATCAACAACAAAACCGTTAATACCGCAGATGGTAAATATAAACCAACCACGCCCGTATCGAAATAATGGATTAAAACCCGAAATCCAATAATTAGCCCGCACACAATAAAGAAAATGCCAATATACGAAAATGTCTTTAATGGTTTATAGTCCCGATACGTCGTTACCATCGTTTTACCAGCCCGCTTTGCATATCCAAATATATTCGAGATCAATCTCGACTCGCCTCCGCTTCTCTTCCGGAATTCAATAGGAATCTCTGCTACCACCAGATCATAATTTGCTGCCTGCATCAGTGTCTCTTGCACATACGTATAATCGGACATCACATTCAAATGAAATGCAGCATCGCTTGTGAAAGCTCGAAATCCGGTCTGAGCATCAGAAATCGGCAGTCCAGAGACCCGTCTTGTTACAAAGGTTGCAAATCTGTTTGTTACCTTTTTATGTATTGGCATATATTCAATCCTGCCTCTAAACCGAGAGCCCAAAACAATGTCTGCTTTTCCCTCAATTATCGGTTTTATCAGCTCTGGTATCTCATTGGGATTGTATTGTCCATCTGCATCTATATTAACAATAATATCCGCATCCATCTCCAAAGCGGTTTCAAGTCCAGCTCTAAATGCGGGTGCCAGACCCTTGTTTCGTTTAAAACTTATGATCTTGTCTGCACCGGCACGTTCCGCTTCTTTTACTGTGTTATCTACCGAACCATCATTTATGACTAAAACCTCAACCTGCTCGCAGCAGTCTCTTGGAATCTCTTTTATCACAGAACCAATCGTCTCTTCTTCGTTATACGCCGGAATCATTACGACTAGTTTCATCTCTTCTTCTCCCTATTATCCAAATAATACGCATTCGCACGCACAAGATCCTTCACGGTTCCAATGTCAATATGTATTCCCGGAATCTCCTTATATATTACCTTCTTACCCCCTTCGACCAATATCTTTATCGAATCTGTCAATTGGAACTCGCCTTTATAACCCGGCTTCGTTTCTCTTATCGCATCAAATATACTTGGCTTAAATACATAGATGCCGATCGCACCTAAATTGCTCGGAGCCTCTTCTGGTTTCGGCTTCTCGATCAAATCCACAACCGCATTTCCTCCTTCTGCCTTTATTATCCCGTGCCTTGTAACATCTTCAACCTTCGCAACGCCAATTGTAGCATCCGCATCTTCTTCTTCATGGAATGCAATCAAATCCCGCAGAAACTCCTTTGGACGAAAGAAATTATCGCCAAGCACCACTGCAAATTGATGATTATTTATGACGTGCTCCCCTGCCAATACTGCATTTGCCAACCCCAGTCGTTCATCCTGAACCACATAAGAAAAGTGCATACCAAACTTCTTCCCAGAGCCGAGATAATCAGAAAGACCATGCTTTCGTGGGCTTACAACGATTGCAATTTCATCAACTTCTGTGAGTTCAAATGCCTCGACAACATGCTCGATGATTGCTTTGTCGCCAACAGGGAGAAGTTCCTTTGGTATTGCATCTGTAAATGGTCCGAGTCTTGTTCCACTTCCGGCTGCTGGTATTACCGCTTTTTCAATCATTCCCTCTCCCCATACTTCTTTTTCATCTCTTCATTTAAGTTTTGTAAATGCTTTTGCGAAGCAAAAGGGTTTTTTGTAAAAAGAAAAAGTGTTAGTTGGCTCGTGTGGCTCATATCCATGGTTTATTCTCCAATAATTCCCTCTCGGCATCTTATTTATTTACATCACCATTTTGCATCCACAATTTGGACATCTTTTGTAATTAAGTCCTTCAAGAGTGTAACCACTCAGCTTGACATCTTTCAGTTTATGCCCGCAATTCGGGCATGGCTGACCCCGGAGTCCCCAAATCTTGTAGTTTATATGTTTTATTGGTATCGAAATCAACAATATCAAGAACATAAACGGCAGAGATATTAATTGCAGTAGCATCTTCACATACATCTTTGCATACCACTTATATTTGCTCTCGCCTTCTTGCATATCTGGCCCCTCACTCTTCATTCTTCATTGGCCTCCTACGGGACTCATCCGCCTATAAAACTAAGATAAATCCATATCCTGCTTCTCCAAAACTTCGTTTCTCTCTCGACATCATTTTATCTTACAATCCCTCCTCAGCATCCGCTGCCCAATGCCGATCCTCTTATCATCTGTCAATCAATTCAGATACGGCACTAAAAAATAAAATAAATATCTTTGACTCCTATCTTAGCGCTCTCTCTTATACCTCACAATAATGTTTGATTAGCATCTATATAAATATATAAACTATAACAACATCTGCTTTCCTGTGCATTCATTGATGATGCGAAAATATGCTGTCTATATCATGCCTTAGAACAACCAACTTATTATTCTTTTTCTTTTGCTCTCCAAGATAAGATACGAATAAACCGTCAGAGGTGTGTAGCCGCTATCAAGAAGTGCCAAACACAAATCCTTGTATCTGCTTAATGTGAAATCCATGTTCTTTACTATCCCATGCATTCTTTCAACGTAAACCCACAACCAGCATCTCGATTCCCTTTAGAACATCAATAAACCCCTTCTCTTTTGATTCTTTTATTCCCGTCATCTCCTACATCTCTATTTTCGCTATACCCTATAAATATAAATATAAATATAAATATCAATATTCATATGCGATTTTAAATTATACCATTTTGTATATCTCTTCATCGGGTTCACTTAAATAATCGTATCTCTCTCTCAATCATTTCCTCTACCTGATCAGGATCAGATACATCAGCTTGAATGTGTAGCGCACGTTGCACTATTTTATTAATTTCGTTCATAACTTCGATCTTTTCTTGAGGTTTTTCGTCGTTGTTGATGACTACAGTAAAACCTCTTTCCGCTAATTCTAGTGCTATTGCACGTCCTATACCACGTGAGCTGCCAGTGACTAATGCAACTTTATTTACGCTATGTTCTGCCATTTTTCTTCGCCTCTAATTCCGAGCGATCTTCTGATTGCCAGACTTGTTCGTTCTGCACCGTCTGTAATGAATACGGTCATATTTTGTTTAACCCCTTTTATAACCACAAGATTACGCAGATTTTCACGAGAATGCTTAAGAAAAAATGTTTTTAAATTAGCTCATCCAAGGTTTCAAAAGGTGAGAATTTTCCTG